>CAZQLJ010000191.1:0-3544 GCA_964594085.1 uncultured Clostridium sp. | reverse complement strand
TCCCGACTGGGAATACAGCTTCTTCAATAAGCCTCCCCAGGTGCGCCCCGGCACTCGCTTTATCTACGACACCTGCGGAACCTATATGCTTGATTGCATCGTTGAGCGTGTGACGGGCAAGCCCTTCCTTGAATATCTGAAGGACGTATGTCTGCGCGAAATTGGCTTTTCGGAGGATGCTTGGTGCATACAGTCACCTGACGGACACTCTTGGGGTGGCTCGGGTGTGCTTGCGTCTCTGCGAGATACCGTTCGCTTTGCAACTCTCGTTAAAAATCGCGGTGTAGCGCACGGAAAGCAGCTTTTGCCTGCTGATTACATTGACGAGGCAACCAAATACCAGATCGCAAACACCACCCAATATCCTCATCCCGACCTTCTCCACGGCAACGGCTACGGATATCAGGTATGGATGACACAAGGCGGCGGCTACGCTTTTCTTGGAATGGGTTGCGAATGCGCTTGGATATTGCCCGAAAAAGATCTCGTAGCGGTTTTCATCGCCGACACTCAAGGCGAGCCTAACTACGCAAACGTTTTTGAAATCGCAAAGAAGCACATAGTTGATAACCTCTGCGATCCCTACGCTCCCGACGATGCCGCACAGGCTCTTCTCTCCAAGAGACTTGCGGGATTGAAGGTCACATCGCTCCACGGCGCGACCACTTCGCCCGAAGCGCAGAGAGTAAACGGAGTAGAATATTCCCTTTTCAACAACCCGATGCAAATGACATCCGTCAGCTTTGAATTCAACGGTGAAGAGGGCGCAATGCACTACGACACCTTGAGAGGAAAGAAAACCCTGCCCTTCGGCATGGCGAAGAACGTATTCTTCAAGTTCCCCGAGAATCATTATTACGATTATCAGATCAATCTGCCCGCAAACCGCGGTCTTAACGCCTTTGCTTCGGCAGAGTGGATCAACGATAACACCTTGCACATTCGCGTTTACATTCTCGATAACAGCCTTGGAAATATGCACGCATACATTATATTTGATGGCGACAAGATCGCTATCAAGATGTCCAAGGTCGCCGAATGGTTTATGGATGAATATCAAGGCGAGGCATACGGTGTTCAAAAATAATCAAATGGCTTAAACGCAAATCCTGCAGGATAGCGCGATTTCTAAAAAAATTATTTTTTTAGGAAAAAACTGTAACCTTTCAGAAAAAACAGCGACTTTATAAGTAGAAGGCGAAGAATTGCTTCAACTCCTGCTTATAAGGTCGCTTTTTTGCGTTCTATGTGGTTTGGAGAGGCAACGTCTCACTAAAAATTGTCTGAAAGGACGGATATTATTATGAAAAAAAGATTTTTTACAGTTGCAACGTGTTTGGCTATGGCACTTATGCTCGTTCTTGCTTTTGCTTCTTGCGATGCAAAAAGCGGCAACGGATTTGCAGAGGACTATGAGTCTGCGCCCTCGATCAAGGACGACTCCTATCTTGACGTCGATCTTGGCAGTGGGCTCGAAAACGATTCGGAATACGAGCGCAAGATAATCAAGACCGCGAATATCTCCGCGCAGGCGACCGACTTTGATGAGGCGGTCAAAATGATCGAGCAGCTTTGTATCGATCTCGGCGGATACATCGAAAGCTCCTCTGTATCGGGTAAAAGCCTTACGAACAAAGGAAATTATCGCTACGCAAATTACACCTTGCGTATTCCTGCCCAAAGCTTTGACGGCTTCAGCGAAGGTATTAGCGGCATCGTCAACGTTACCTCCTCCTCGAGCTCGTCCGACGAGGTGACTTCTACCTATTACGACATAAAATCGCGCATTGAGGTGCTTGAGATGCAGAAGGAGTCTCTGCAGAAGCTTTACGATGAATACACCGAATACGGAAATATAAGCTATCTGCTTGAGCTTCAGGATAAGCTTTACGAGGTCATCTCAGAGATCGAGGCTTACGAAACACAGATTCGTTTATATGACAGCAAGGTCGCTTATTCAACGGTCTATCTCAATATCAGCGAGGTCAAGGAATACACCGAGGAGGATGAGGAGACCTTCGGAGAGGCACTATTTGGCGCTCTCAAAGGTGGTTGGGATTTCTTCTTAACGATATGTCAGGGTATTCTCATCGTTTTCGTGGCTTGCCTTCCCTTCACTGTATTCTGCGGTGTCGTTGCTTTTGTGATCGTAATTATATGCGTATCCTCTGCAAAGAAAAAGCGCAAAAAGAAGCTTGAGGCACAGCAAGATAAAAACAAGCAATAAGATCTCTGGTATTTCCCCGTTTCATCTTGACATTCGATGAATTATTTGATATAATTTCTCCATTGGAGCGTCGGGGGATTGTCCTTGAACGCTAATGCTGTGAGGAATGATGAAAATGGAGACAAAATACGTTTTTCTTGACGTTGACGGAACGCTTGTCAATTTTATGGGTGAGATCCCCGAGTCTGCCGTTTATGCGCTGAACAAGGCGCAGTCAAACGGACACAAAATCATACTTGCCACGGGCAGACAGAAGTCTCAGATACACAAAGTCTTATTTGAGAAGATAAATTTCGACGGCATGGTCGCTTCGTCGGGCGCGTACATTGAATACGGCGGAAGGGTTATATTCGAGAGTCATGCGACACGCGAGATGCTTTGCCGTATGTTAGATCTCTTCGACAAGCACAAAATTCCGTATTTTTTGAAGAGCACCGATCGACTGATCACTTCGAGGCGGTGCTACGACGAGCTATACTCGCGTTATGAGTCCAGGGGCGAGAGCAAGGAGTTGCTTGAAAGCATTTTCGGCAACACCGAGGTCGTTGAAGATACGAGGGCGCTTGAATGCGTTGAAAAGGCGGATTATTTTGATTCTCCACTCTCTATCGACGAGATCAGGGCGGAGCTTGGCGATTATTACTACGTCGTCAGCTACAGTCTCCGTCCGGGGCAAAGCCTTTATCACGGAGAGATAAACTTTGACGGCACGAACAAAGCAAACGGAATCGAGCGTTTTATGGTGGCAGCAGGCGCGCCGATGGCGAATTCTATCGCTGTGGGCGACAGCGGAAACGATCTTGAGATGATCAAGGCGGCGGGAGTTGGCGTTTGCATGGGAAATGGCTCTGACGACGTCAAGGCGGCGGCTGATCTGATTACTACTCACGTCAACGATGACGGAATTTACAATGCTTTTGTCAAGTTAGGGTTGATATAAATAACTCCTGCGGTGACCTATTAAACAAAGAAAAGCACTTGCGGCGAAAGGGTGTTGTCCTTATCGGAGAATTTTTATAAGGGTATGGGCATAGCCCTGTGCATTTGTAAAACAAATGCGAAACTGGCGAAGAAAACAAAAGAGAGAGTTATGCGGAAGCAATTCCGTGAAGCTCTCTCTTTTCTGCTTTCTATAAGTGATATTCTTTGCTGACGCAAAGAGTGATATTTCCCTTACGGGAAGTGATATTGCAAGGCTTTGCCTTGCAGTGATATTCTATTCGCCTAAAACTTGCGAAGCAAATATCACTCGGCGTAAGCCGAATATCACTGCGTAGCAATATAACTCGCCGTAGGCGAATAGAGTTGCGTGATACT
>CAZQLJ010000190.1:0-3544 GCA_964594085.1 uncultured Clostridium sp. | reverse complement strand
CTGTTGATCTCTGTTTTTAAAAGCTCAACTGCATCGGAACTAAAATCATCAATATTGTATATGAGACCTACTTCCTTGTTTTCCGGTCCTGTGACCGAAATATATTCCCAAAGCAGCTCGTGAGGAAATGCTCTGTGCAGAAAAACTCTGTCGTAAACCTTCTCTTCGCCGTTTACATTCACTGTAAGAGCCAAAAATCCGTTTTTCATTTCAAAGGTCGCGTTATCTCCGTCAAGCTTAAGGATTTTTGCAGCATCCTCAAGCATTATCTCATTTTTGTTTTCAATATTTTCCATAAGATCACCGCCTTATTCTGTAATTCCTGCATTCTTGAGAGCCTCTGCTTGCAGAGTATAAAGCTTGTTATACACTCCGTTTTCTATAGCAAGCAGCTCCTTATGTGTGCCTCTCTCCGCGACCTTACCGTTCTCGATTACTATAAGCTCGTCCGCATCGCTTAAGGTAGATAGTCTGTGCGCGATCATTATCGTCGTTTTGCCCTTGGTGAGAGACGTTATCGCATTTTGTATCATTTTTTCGGTCTCGGTATCCATCGCCGCCGTGGCTTCGTCAAGAATAAGGATCTTCGGATCACGCAAAATGGCTCTCGCTATCGAAAGCCTTTGCTTTTCTCCTCCCGAAAGACCCTTGTATCCAAATCCTATCATCGTGTTGTAGGCATCGGGCATTTTGATTATAAAATCGTGTGCACCTGCTAGTTTTGCAGCCTTAACGACCTCCTCGTATGTTGCAGAGGGGTTCGCATATCTTATATTGTCGAGTATCGAACCGATAAAGAAATAAGTTTCCTGCGAAACTATAGCAATGTTATCGTAAAGAGCCTTGAACGAAAGATCCTTAACGTCGATACCGTCGATAAGTACTTTTCCCTCATCGCAGTCATATAAGCGCATTATCAGATTTGCAATAGTACTCTTTCCCGCACCCGTATGTCCAACGATACCAAGTGTCTTGCCCGCATCAATATCAAAGCTGACGTTGTCAATAACCTTTCGGTTTTTGGTATACGAAAAATCAACGTTGCAAAATTCAACCCGTCCTTCAAAATTTTCGGGGGTAATAGCATCTTCTTTTTCAGAAATATCAGGCTCTGTATCATATATTTCAAAGAGCCTTTGAAGTGCATTGGTGCTCGCGGCAGACCAGTCAACCATATCGGCAAAGAAATACATCGGACTGTATATCATATTGACGTATGCCACAAATTTTAAAAGCTTACCGTAAGTAAAATCGTGGTATCCCGAAATTACCATCCATCCGCCAACTCCGAGTGCGATGATGTTTCCAAGATAAAGAATAAGCCCTACAGACGGATAAACGTAGTTATTAAACAACGTGAGCTTTTTATGATGCTTCGATGCCCTTCTGCTGACACGATCAAATTTCTTTATTTCGGTCTCCTCTTGTGAAAACGCCTTGACAACTCTCATACCTCCAAGCACGTCAACCAGCTGCCCGTTAAGAGCGCGAGTGCTCGAATAGGTTTTTGCGTGAAGCTTCATTTCTTTTCTATACGTCCTAAGTATAATAAAGAAGAAAACAGGAACTGTAACCAAGGAAAGCGCCGCCAAAAGAGGATTCTCAATAAACAAAAGAACGCAAATGACCACGACCTGAACTATATTTATCAAAAAATACGGAACACCGTCGCAAAAGAAATAATAAATAGTGTTGGAGTCGTTATTTACCTGCGCCATCAAGCCGCCGGTCTGTCTGCTGCCAAAAAAGGACAACGACAGCTTTTCAATAGCCGTAAATACCGTCATCTTCAAGTCAAAAACGATCTTCGCGGATATTTTTGCGGAAATAAATCCGTTAACAACGGAAAATATCTGAGAAAGCAATCGAGTAGCAACAACCAGACCGACTACAAAAATTACTTCACCAAAAAAGCTTCCGTTTTCGCTTAAAACTTCATCATAAAAGAACTCGTTGGAGACGTACGGCACCAAAACTCCCGTAAGCGTCAGAAGTACGAGAGACAAAAGCATTATAGCTATGTAGGTTTTATATTTGACAAGAAACATTCCAAACCGACGGTATAGCTTTCCCTTTTCCATGCACTTGGGGCATATCTTTCGATTTCTGTCAGGATAACGCATACCGCATTTCGGGCAACAACGCTCCTCGGGAGCATCCTCGGCATCTATCTCAAAATCAGGAGATGATATCTGCCCTTTTTTCATTCTTTCAAAATACTTGACAAACAACAGCACAGAGGAACGGCAAGTGTTCGTCATAGCCGTCAAAAAAATTGTCCCGCCGTCAGAGGTTGCCGCCGTCAACCTTGCACTCGAAATCAATTCCTCGCAATTCAATCGCTCGATAACGGCAACGTCGTACTCGCGAAATGCAGTTTCCTTCCACACCTTTTCCAAAGCTCTGCTCTTGCTATCGGCACCGTGCTCAAGACACACCGTGCCCGACAAAACGTAAAGCTTATCGGTCGTCGCGATGACGTAGGTATCACAAAAAATGTGATCATCGTTCATATCACAGTACGTCGCAAGCATTATCTTTTCAAGATCAACGCCTTCTTCATTCAAAGAAGTATATATATATGCTGGTATTTTATCTGAAATAAACATAAGAACACCTCCTCTTTTCCGAAATCATTAACCTGGTTTTTTCCAAACCCACACCATAGAAATTATAGCACATCATCTCCCCTGTGTCAATAAACTAAATGTTGAAAAAAAGCGTTGTATATCAAAAAAATTATTATATTAAATAAAATGCTCATCCAATGTTGCAAAAAACAAAAAAATATGATATACTGAATACATAAAATAATGTGAAGGATACACAAATGAAAGGCTTAAAAACAATATTCATCTGCTCAAGTTGTAGCTACCATTCGCCCAAATGGATGGGCAAATGTCCATCTTGCAATAAATGGAATACCTTTGTAGAGGACGTTATAAGCACCTCTCCCGAGCAACCCGAGCCAAAGCGCAAAAGTATGCTATCGGGAGCGTCGGGAGAAAACCGCGCAATTTCATATAACGAGCTTGAGATCCCTGATTACATAAGGTCTGGCACGGGTCTTGCCGAGCTTGACAGAGTGCTTGGCGGAGGGCTTGTCCACGGCTCTGTCGTACTGATCTCGGGTGAACCGGGCATAGGCAAATCTACCCTTCTTATGCAGATATCCGAGTGTCTCGGTGAAAGCCGCAAGGTGCTTTATATCTCGGGCGAGGAGTCGGGCGGACAGCTCAAGCTCAGAGCAAAAAGGCTTGGTGTGTCGGGCAAAAATCTCTACGTACTGACTGAAACTAACCTTGAGAGCATACTTAAAGAAGCCGATAAAATAAAACCCGATATAATGATCGTTGACTCGATCCAAACCATATACGACGATATGATCAAATCTGCCCCCGGAAGCATCGCACAGGTTCGCGAATCGGCGCTGACCCTTATTAACCGAGCAAAAACTGACGGAATTTCGATGCTGCTCGTCGGCCACGTAAATAAAGAAGGCGGCATTGCAGGTCCTAAGGTGCTTGAGCACATGGTCGACGCG
>CAZQLJ010000189.1:0-3553 GCA_964594085.1 uncultured Clostridium sp. | reverse complement strand
AGCTTAGAAAATTCCTGATTTACGTAAACAGTTCCAAGCGCATTGATGCGAAGGATTCCCTCAGGAGTACCCTTCATTGCAGGAGAAACACCCGCAGAGTTGATTACGTTCTTTATTTCGCCGAGAGATGCCGCATATTCTGCAAGCTCCTTAACGCTTTCTCGCTTGGAGGTATCGCATACCTTTGCATATGCCTCGTATCCAAGAGCCTTTAATTCTGCAACTGCGCCCTCAAGCTTTGCAAGAGTTCTGCCGGAAATAACGATGATTTTATCCTTGGGCATAAATTTTGCAGCCTCGAAGCCCATACCGCTTCCGCCGCCGGTGATTACACATACGTTTGCCATATAATTTTCTCCTGCCATATTGATTTTTTTGACAAAATCATTATAGCACAAATTTTGGCAAAATGCAATACCATAAAAACACAAATTTTTCAACCAATAAAACTAAACCGGAGGATTTATTAGGTACATCTTCCGGAAGATTACATATCCAAGAGAGTGGGGCAAAAGTCCCACTCAATTCATACCCTTTTGAGATTTTTATTTGATGATTCCCATTGACAAAAGGGTGTAAAGATGGTATCATATACGCATAGGCAGAAAAACGCGTTTACATTGTGCCACCAAGGCAAAAGCAAACACACAAAAAAACAGTAATAATGATCTTTAGTCAAAAAAGCCCTTCCAATCGATATTTTATAGAAATCCAAACTTCTCAACCAGAAACTATGAGGTAAAACGCAAATGAAAAAACTTATTTCTCTACTCTTGGCGGCAGTTCTTTGTCTGTCGTTCGCGGCGTGCTCCCCGAGCTCCTCGCCTCGCCCCTCAGGAGAGGAAACCACAACTTTCGCCCCTTCGGGCGATGAAACCACCGCGCCCGACAACTCGGAGGGCGACAACGTAAACGCCGAAATGCCCGACGACTTCTTCGTCGAAGAAAAAGAGGATTACGTCTCCAATTCGATCATTCAATCGGGAAAGGATCAGTCCTCCAATGGCGACAACGTCAACACTCGTGCTGTTCCGAGCAGCATTAGCGCAACCACTTACCTGACCGAAAAAACGATTGGGATGAATAAAAAAGTGACCCCCGCGTACGCTCACAGCTCTCGACGCATCCTTGTAAATCCTTTTGCCACAAAGCTGGCTTCGCCATTAGAGCTTGAAAGCACTACGACCGAGGATTCCTCTTCTTTAGAAACCGAAGAAAACACCACCAAGGAAACCGAAACCACCACCGAAATCGAGTCCTCTCAAACCGAAACGGACTGCTTGGATACAACTGCCGAGGAAACAACCACTGCCCCCGACCTTAACACTACGATCAAGGGCTACGAATACGAGCTTGAAGATTGCTACGTTTCGGGATATATCGGCAACGATCTGTTCATTATTCAGGATTATGGTAGCCTTGCGTGGAACAAAAAGGGCATCGGACACCGTGACGGAACGTACATTTGGAGATTTGACGAAGGCGAAGGCTTCTTCTCAATATCTTCAATGAACGAGAATATGATCATCGTAGGCAACCCCACCGACGATAGCGTCGAGTCGCTTTGGGACGACACGTCAAGCTATCTCTTCGGGTATCTCGTGTACGACGAGGAGACCAAGACCCTCACCCCCTTGTACGAAACCGACAATCTCCGTTTCTACACCGCGACCTATTTTATAGACGGCCACGCGATCGTCTCGGTTGAAGTCGAAGGAGATATCCTTTTCGGAGTCATCAACACAAAGGGTGAGTACGTAATAGAGCCGGGCTATCAGATGATCCACGATGAAACCAACAACGGCATTGCAATTTCCGCAAAGGAAACCACAATGCTCGACAATATTTACAGCCCCATCACCTCCAAAGCAGGCAGAAATATAACATACAGCAATACCCTTTTCACAAATGTCCAGCATATCAGACGCTTCGAGTACACCTCGAGCACGGTAGGACTTATCGACGTAAAAACGGGCGAAGAAATTTTGCCCTGCCAATATTCATACGTTGAATATCTTGGCAAGACCGAATATTTCGTGATCGACTCCGAGGGAAACACCTACCTGTTCGATTCATCAAAAGACAAACTGGTAAAGTGTCAGGTAAATTACGCATATTTCGCAAAAGGCTGGTCCTTGTTGAGAACGGCGGAGGATACTATCCACCTCAGAGACGAACAAGGCAGGATCTATTCGACCGCCGACCTGTACTGCGTCACCGATGAGCACACAGGTCAAAACACCCTGTACGAGTACTTCAGCAATCACGATTCTCTCATAATGACGAACATTCTGTCAAGCGAGCGAGAGGAACAGTCGCTGAAATACAGAACCGCCCCCGTCGAAAGCTTCCACGGTGCGATCGAAGGCGACGGACTGAGCTATAAGATCTGGAACAAAGCACACGATCAATTTATAGAGGCCGATTCGGTTGCGGCAGGATACGGCAAGCTCTTGTTCGTAAAGGATAACTACGTATACAGACTTGATTATGAAACCTTCGAATACACCCGCCTCGAGATCGGATTTGGCGGCTTTGCAGATCTGAACGGATTTACATCCGATGACTACGCTTCGTTCGAGAACGTCGAATTCAAGGTGTATGTAAACCTTATGGGCGACGGCATCTATAACGTCAGAGTCGAGCAAAGATTTGCAGAGGGCTCGTCCTGGTTTGACGTCATAATCAACGACTACGGCGAAGTTATTTTGGACGTTGCCATCAATTCTACGTACATATTTGATACGAATTACCTCGGCGAATATGACAAAGCTCTGTACGAATTGGCAGGCAATACGAATATGAAGGACAATTATTTCATCACACGAAATGACGGTCACACCTGCGTGCTTCAATTTGTAAGAAAGAGCGTTTCCGAGAAGGAAGACACAAAGGATGAAAATGCTATTATTCAACATCCCGACAGAACGCTCTCCAACGACGGCTCCTCCATTTACACAAGCCCGTTTATATTCAACTTCGAGGATCCCTCCTCTATCGAGGTAACGTTTGAAGGCAACGTTGTCGACGCGGAGAATTATTACTACGACCCCGTCGCACAAACGCTTAAATTCCACCCCTATTACCTTGAAACGATATTGTTTGAAGAGGTAACCCTCGAGGCAGAAAAATTCAGCTTTGTCGTCAAAGCAGGAGACGAAACCGCCACAGTTTCATTTATAGTTAAAATATACAACTATAATTAAAACACAGCTCTCGTGAAAAAAATAAAAAGGCATTGAGACCATAAATCTCAATGCCTTTTTGTGTTGATATCGTGATATGTAGTTTAACCGTACGAATTCTACCGATAGCTTACTGCTTATCACACAGCATCAAAATACCCGCAACCGTATTAACAAACAGAAGCGAGCAGACCTTGAATCCCGTGCTGACAGGAGTTCCGTTCTTTATGCTTTTGCTGTACGAAATAGTCATAGGCAAGCACCACGCAAGACCAATGCCACAAGTGCACAGAGCCATCGAGACCGTACCGATTATCATAAATACCTTTGCCACGATAGCAAGCGCCGAGGGACCGGCAGGTTCTGCA
>CAZQLJ010000188.1:0-3583 GCA_964594085.1 uncultured Clostridium sp. | reverse complement strand
GTCAAGTCCGACGATATCAACGGACGCCGCAAGGCTTACGAGGCCATCATCAAGGGACAGAACATTCCTACTCCCGGAGTTCCCGAGTCCTTCAAGGTGCTTGTTAGGGAATTGCAGGCTTTGGCTCTTGACGTTCGCGTATTTAACGACAAGGGCGAGGAGGTCAAGCTCTCCACGCTTTGCAACGAGGACGACACTCCTCACTATTCAGGAAAGCCCTTGACCGATCTTTCCGAGCTCGGATACGTCGATTCTGACGAGGATGAGCTTCGCAAATCCTTCCAGTTTGAAGACGAGGACGGCAATCCCATAGAGCCCGACGAGGACGAATTCATCGAGGAAGACGACGTCTTCGGCGGTGACGATTCCTACGAGGACGACTCGGATTTGTTCTAATTAGCTATTAATACCTCGGCGGTGCTTCCGCCGAGGTGAAAGAACAAAATTTTTAATTACAGATTACAGTTAGGAGAACAGCTGTGGAACATAATGAATTTTCATCTATAAAAATAGGTCTGGCATCTCCGGAAATGATCAGAGAATGGTCTTATGGTGAGGTAACCAAGCCCGAGACCATAAACTACAGAACTCTCAAGGCTGAGGTTGGAGGTCTTTTCTGTGAGCGCATCTTTGGTCCCCAGAAGGACGGAGCTTGCGCGTGTGGAAAGTACAAGAACTCTCACTCCAAGGAGGTTCGCAAGTGCGAAAAGTGCGGCGTTGACGTCACCACCAAGAAGGTAAGACGTGAAAGAATGGGCCACATCGAGCTTGCGGCTCCCGTTTCGCACATCTGGTATCTCAAGACCATTCCTTCTAAAATGGCATTGATACTTGATATGTCTCCCAAGCAGCTTGAGCAGGTCATCTATTTCGCAGAAAACGTAGTTCTCGATCCCGGTGCTACTCCTCTTGTAGCCGGAACCGTCCTCTCGGAAAAGCAGTATATGGAATACCGCGAAATGTACGAGGATGAATTCCGCGTTGGCATGGGTGCTGCCGCTATTAAGGAGCTTCTTTCCAAAATAGACATCGAAGCTCTTGCGCTCGAGCTCAAGAACGAGCTTATCACCGCGCAGGGCCAGAAAAAAGCTCGTATCATCAAGAGACTTGACGTTGTTGAGTCCTTCAGAAAGTCGGGCAACAAGCTCGAGTGGATGATCCTTGATGCCATTCCCGTACTTCCTCCGGACATTCGTCCTATGGTTCAGCTCGACGGCGGACGCTTTGCTTCCTCCGATCTTAACGAGCTTTACAGAAGAGTTATCAGCCGTAACAACCGTCTTAAGAAGCTTCTCGAGACCAAGACTCCCGAGATCGTTGTAAGAAACGAGAAGAGAATGCTTCAGGAAGCGGTAGATGCGCTTATCGATAACGGTCGTCACGGAAAGGCCGTTACCGGATCCTCCAACCGCGCTTACAAATCTCTCTCCGAGATACTTAAGGGTAAGCAGGGACGCTTCCGTCAGAACCTGCTCGGTAAGCGTGTTGACTATTCCGGTCGTTCGGTTATCGTTGTAGGCCCTTCGCTTAAGATCTATCAGTGCGGTCTTCCCAGAGAGATGGCACTTGAGCTCTTCAAGCCCTTCGTTGTCAAGAGACTTACCGAAATGGGTAAGGCTACTAACGTTAAGGACGCTCAGAAGAAGATAGAAAGAGTACATCCCGACGTTTGGGACGCACTCGAAAACGTTATCAAGGAGCATCCCGTGCTCCTCAACCGTGCACCCACGCTTCACCGTCTGTCTATTCAGGCGTTTGAGCCCGTTCTGGTTGAAGGTCGTGCTATCAAGCTTCACCCGCTGGTATGTACTGCGTTCAACGCAGACTTCGACGGTGACCAGATGCCTGTACACGTTCCGCTTTCCGCTGAAGCTCAGGCCGAGGCAAGATTCCTTATGCTCTCCGCCAACAACCTCTTGAAGCCCATGGATGGCCGTGCCGTTACTACTCCTACTCAGGATATGATCCTCGGCACTTACTACCTCACCATGATGAAGGATGGCGAGCCCGGCGAGGGAAGTGTATTCAAGGATTATGACGAGGCCGTTATGGCTTACGAAAACGGTGTTATCGGTCTTCACTCCAAGATCAAGGTCAGAGTTGAGAAGGAGATCGACGGTGTTATGAAGTCCAAGGTAATTGACACCACTCTCGGACGCCTTATATTCAACAAGCCTCTTCCTCAGGACCTCGGATTTGTTGACAGAAGCAATCCCGACAACCAGTTCAAACTTGAGATCGAATTCGTCGTTAAGAAGAAGCAGCTCGGTCAGATCATCGACTACTGCATCAAGAAGCACGGAAGCGCAGTCTGCGCAAACATGCTCGACGAGATCAAGGCTATGGGTTACAAATATTCTACCAGAGCCTCCTTCTCGATCTCGGTTTACGATATGACCATTCCCGCGGAAAAGAAGGAGCATCTCGCTCAGGCACAGAAGGACGTTGACAAAATCTCCAAGCACTTCATGCGAGGCGAGCTTTCCGAAGAGGAAAGATACACCTCCGTCATCAGAATCTGGAACGACACCACCGAAAAGGTCACCGAGGCGCTCAACGCTTCCTTCTCGACCTACAACCCGATCAAGATCATGGCGGACTCCGGTGCCCGTGGTTCTATGACTCAGATGCGTCAGCTTGCAGGTATGCGTGGACTTATGTTCTCGGCAACAGGTAAGACGATGGAGATCCCGATCAAGTCCAACTTCCGTGAGGGTCTTAACATCACCGAGTACTTTATGGGTGCTCGTTCCTCGCGTAAATCCCTTTCCGATACCGCGCTTCGTACCGCAGACTCGGGTTACCTTACCCGTCGTCTCGTTGACGTTGCTCAGGAAGTCATCATCAGAGAAGAGAAGTGTGACACTACCAAGGGCGCTTGGGTCAACGAGATCCTCGATGACAAGAACGTTCTCGAGCCGCTTCAGGACAGAATCGTGGGCCGTTACACTATGGGTCCCGTTATCCATCCCGAGACCGGCGAGATCATCGTTGACGATGACGTTATGATCTCCGACGAGATGGCTGACAAGATCGTTAAGGCAGGTATCGATAAGGTTTATATCAGAACAGTTATTCAGTGTCACGCAAAGCACGGTATCTGTGCTCACTGTTACGGTGCCGACCTCGCGTCCGGCAAGCCCGTTAATATCGGTGAAGCAGTCGGTATCATCGCTGCGCAGTCTATCGGTGAGCCCGGTACTCAGCTTACGATGCGTACGTTCCACTCCGGTGGTGTCGCAGGAAGCGATATTACCCAGGGTCTTCCCCGTGTTGAAGAATTGTTTGAGGCAAGACAGCCCAAGCGCGCCGCTATTATGGCAGAGCAGGCAGGTACAGTTCACGTACAGCCCGGCGACATTCCCGGCATGAACGTTCTCACTATTCACGCTGACAACGCTAACGGCGAGTACACTACTCAGGATTACAAGAAGATCGACGTTCCTTACGGAACTCGTCTTGCTATCAACGACGGCGATCACGTTGAAGTCGGTGACGCGCTCACCGAGGGCAACAAGGCTCCCGCGGATATTATGAGAATTCTTGGTCTTGACGCAGTTTACGAGTATATTATCAAGGAAAC
>CAZQLJ010000187.1:0-3607 GCA_964594085.1 uncultured Clostridium sp. | reverse complement strand
TCTGACGCTTCTTGGGTTGATAAGTTCTGAGCATTTGCTGCACCTCCTTAAGTAATAATCGGAAGCGTTTGTCACAGTTCACGCGGCGTGAACCGAAACAGCACGTAGGCTATTTTACGCTTTTACACAATGACATCCTATATTATACACGATAACTTGTCCCGTTGTCAAGTGCTTTTCTAAATTTTTCTTTGTTTTTTTCGACACTTTTGACTGATTGAGGATAATTTTTCGTGTTTTTTAACGGTTTTAAAGATTTTATTCGGGTATTTTGGAGATCGTCGACCTATAAACTATTACAAAAAATACTGCGCTGACGATCACAGACATTATCTCGGCGATCGGGAAAGCCCACCAAACAGCAGTAACTTCGCCAAGCTGCGCGAGCAAGATTGCTGCAGGAACGAGGACGACAAGCTGACGCGCGATCGATACGAACATTGAATACACGCTCTTTCCAAGTGCTTGGAATATCGAACCGATGATGATACAGAATCCCGCGAAGACGAACGACAGCGAAATTATTCTCAAGCAAGGAACTGCGATAGAGAGCGATGCCGCGTCGTGCATATTGAACAGACCGAGCAAGGTCTCGGGGAAGAGCTGGAAGGCAAGCAAGCCGAGAGCCATATAGCCTACGGCGTATATTATTCCAAGTTTGACTGTTTTCGTCATTCTCTTGCGCTTCTGTGCTCCGTAGTTGTATGCAACTATCGGGACGATTCCGTTGTTAAGACCAAAGACGGGCATAAAGATAAAGCTTTGAAGCTTGAAGTAGACTCCGAACGCGTTTTGCGCGAGTTGGCCGATCGTTTTCTCGGTTCCGCTGACTATTGCCGTAAATCCGTCGAGAACTCTGTTGAACATAACGTTCATTACCGAGCCGATCGATGCCATAACTATCGAGGGAACGCCGATGGCATATATTCTTCCGATTATCTTGCCGTCGGGGCGGAAGCCCTTGAACGAAAGCTTGATGTCGGTGTTATATTTTGCATTGAGAAATACACCTGCAAAGAAAGCGATGATCTGCCCGATGACGGTTGCTATTGCTGCACCCTTGATGCCAAGTCCGAACGTGAAGATAAATATAGGGTCAAGAATAATGTTTATGATAGCACCGATTCCCTGCGTTGCCATTGCAAGTCCGGTCTTTCCCGTGGAGATCATCAATCGCTCCATAACGACCTGACCGAAAACGCCAAACGACCATATATAGCAGACCGAAAGGTAATCCTCGCCAAATCCGATAACCGCCTCGTTTGAGGTCATCCATCCCATATAGCTTCTTATGCAGGTCAATCCGAGCACGAGGAAAACTATATAGCTGCAAAGCGCGAGGAAGACGCCGTTTGCCGCGATCTTATTCGCTTTTTCGTGATCCTTTTCTCCAAGGCTTTTTGACAAAAGTGCGTTTATTCCAACTCCCGTACCCGTTGCAACGGCAATTATAAAGTTTTGCGCCGCAAACGCAAGCGAGATCGCGGTCAGCTCGTTTTGAGTTTCCGAGATCCTTGCAACGAACAAGCTATCTACGATGTTGTACAGCGCTTGAACGAGCATTGACGCAACCATAGGCAACGACATACTCAAAAGCAGCTTGTTGATGGGCATAGTGCCCATTTTGTTCTCTGCGGGAGCGCCGTTTGCTACCGCCATCCTTCTCTTTTTGAACATTTTTTCTCCATTTTATATATATGATCTTATTTTTTGTCGCAAACAGGACTATCATAACATTTTTTGACCCGAAAGTCAATAGTATAATCAAATTTTTGCTCTTTATTAACATTTTGTCAAATTGCTTGACTTGTCGGGTGAAAAATGCTATAATTGTGGTATACCTTATGAAGAAAGGAGCGTGTGCCGTATGGAGATAATGAAGGAAGCGGATTTTCGCAAGGCGATCAAGGCAGATCCCGACAAGGCGTATTTGTTTTTCGGCGACGAGGACTATATGAAAAATTTTGCCGTTAACACCGCAATAGAAGCCATATCGCCCGATCCTTCCCTTGCCTTTTTCAATGAAATAAGGTTTGATTCGTTTTCGTATTCTCCCGACGCGTTGTTGGACGCGCTTATGCCGCTTCCGATGATGGCGGAGAGAAAGATCATAGTCATATCGGGTCTTGATCTCGGGGTGATGAAGCAATCGGAGATAGACGCGCTCTGCGCGGTGCTCGATCAGCTCGACGAATACGATTACAACACGGTCATCATCAGCGTTGCGGCGGACAGACTCGATCCCGGCATACTTCCGAAGCGCCCCTCTGCCCTGCTCAAAAAGCTTGGTGAGCATTTAACACTCGTTAATTTTGAAAAAAACACACCTCACCGTCTCGCCGCGTGGGTGGGCAAGCATTTTGAACACAACGGAGTATCTGCTGCTCCCGAGGTGTGCACCTTCGTTGTGGAGCGTTGCGGCAGAGATATGTTCGCGCTTGCCTCTGAAACCGACAAGCTGGCATATTACGTGCTCTCTGCAGGCAGGAACGAAGTTACAAAAGGCGACGTTGAAAAGGTTGCTGTCCCTGCAGCCGAATACGATGCCTTTGCCTTTACCAATGCTATTGGGGCAGGTCGCAAAAATGAGGCGCTGAATATTCTCAGCGATTTCAAGCTCAGAAAGACCGATCCTATACTGATTATGTCAGAAATCACCAAAACCGCTTGCGATATGCTTGCTATCTCGTCGTTGCGCGCCGAGGGATTGACCTCGGGAGAGATATCGGGCGCTTTGAAAATGCACGAATACAAGGTCTCATTGATTCTGCGAAGCTGTCCCAAGGTCGAGGAGTGCAAAAGCATGGTCCGCAGATGTCGGGAGGCGGATCTTGAGCTCAAGACCTCGAGAGACGGATATGCGGTGCTTGAGAAGCTGATCTGCGTTATCTGACCTTGATTTTGTACAGATTGCCCAAGAGTTTTCCACATTTTCAACAGGGATTTCAACAGGCAAATCGCCGAAAACATAGATGGGACGAGGCTTTTCGCGGTTTTTCCACATTTTTGTCGCGATTTCACCAATTTTGATTTGCCTTGTGTATCAAAGGGTTTGTCCTTTGTGCACTTTTTCGGCTTGAGTCATCTTACCTCTCGTTTCAAATTTCACGGTCGTCGAATCTACGTGTTTTTGGACGTAAAATATCTATTGACAAAACCCCTTTGATGTTATATAATAATTTCAGAGGGTCCAATATGGATACATTAATTAAAATGAAGAAAGGAACAAAAAATGACACTTAATATTCAGGTAAAAGAAATCAATGACGTTTATAAGCTCGTTAACATTCTCATAGGCTTTGACGGAGACGTGGATCTCGAATCGGGCAGATACAAGGTGGACGGAAAGTCCATTCTCGGTATTTTCAGCCTTGATCTTCGCCAGCCCATTAAGCTGACCTACGAGTCCGAAAAAGGCGCAGATAAGCTCTACGAGCAGCTCAAGCCCTTTATCGTTGAGTAATTTTTAAATTAGAGGGCGGCGAAAGCCGCCTTTTAATAATTGCGAGGATATTTCCTTTCGAAAAAATCGTTTTTGTGCCGCAGAGACGGCAGAACAGAGGTCAGCGTGAAGGTGAAGTCACCTTTATAGGTAATTAAACTGCTT
>CAZQLJ010000186.1:0-3630 GCA_964594085.1 uncultured Clostridium sp. | reverse complement strand
GTTTTAGGCGGGTTGTAGGGCAGAGCCCTACAGTAAACACAGAAAGGAGAAACGCTATGCTTTTGGCAGTTAACGTAGCAAATAAGAATATTTCTTTTGCGACTTTTTGCGACTTGTCAGCAGAGCCGACGGTAAAATTCAGCGTTGCGTCTGATATCAGAAAAACCGCCGACGAATACGTCATATTAGTCAAGCAATTACTCGAATTTTCGGGAATTGACATAAAGACGGTTGACGGTGTAATAATGGCAAGCGTTGTTCCTCCGTTAAACGACGTGATCCGTCACGTCATACTTGCCCTGACGGGCAAGACCCCTCTTGTCGTAGGCCCGGGCGTAAAAACGGGCTTTGCGATACGCATAGACGACCCTGCGGAGCTTGGCGCGGACATAGTAGCCAACGCTAGCGCGGTGGTTGCCGCATTGAAAAAAGAAAAGCTTGACAGACCTGCCATTATTCTTGATATGGGCACGGTCACGACGCTTTTTGCGATAAATAAGAATAGGGAAGTGGTCGGCGGCGCCATTCTTCCCGGTGTGGATATGTCTCTTGACGCTCTGCACAGAGAAGCCGCGCTTCTGCCGAGTATCGAGCTGACGGGATCAGCTCGCGCGATCGGCAAAAATACCAAGGAGTCGCTTATCTCGGGCGTTGTGCTCGGTCAGGCGGCGATGATCGACGGTCTTGTTGACCGATTTGAAAAAGAACTCAAGTGTAAGAGTGGCGAAGCGGTGCTTTTCGCCACGGGAGAGAAGTGCAAGGGTGTTATTGCGAATTGCGCTCATTCCTTCCGCTACGATCCCACTTTGACCCTTAAAGGTCTTGCGTGTATATATAAAAACACGGTGGGATGATTTTACTTTAGATAATAACGCATTTGCGATTATTATAAATTTTACGCGCCGTACTCACATTGAGACGACAGCAGAGGGCGAAATTCCCTCAAGGAGAACATAATATGTTTTATTTCAACGAAACAGCCACCTTGGCGGCGGTACGTCTGACCGCACGCGGCGAAAAGGAGGCAGGAAAATGAGAGCAAGCAAACAAACACTTCGCACAGTACAGCTTGCACTGCTCATTGCGCTCGTCGTAGCGTTGCAGATGGTCAGTGCTCTGATCCCCCCCATCGGCGGAATGGTTTCAATAACTCTGACGCTGATCCCCGTAGTCGTTGGCGGTATTCTGCTCGGCAAAAAATCGGGAGCGATCTTAGGCTTTGCTTTTGGAGCGATCGTGCTTATAAACTGCATCGCGGCACTTGATCCCGGTGGAAACATCCTCTGGAATGCCAATCCCTTCTTCACCGCGCTCATCTGTTTTGTAAAGGGAACTGCGGCGGGCTTTGTGCCTGCATGGCTCTATGAGGTAGTGTGCGGTAAAGCAGAAAAGATCGGTGAGGGCAGAAAATTCGTTGCGACAGTTGTTGCGGCACTGACTGCACCGATCGTTAATACGGGACTTTTCGTTTGCGGAATGTTTCTGCTTTTCAAGGACACGCTCTACGCGTGGGCAGGCGGCACCGATATCGTAATGTACGTGCTTTTCGGTCTCGCAGGACTCAATTTCCTCGTTGAATTCCTCATCAACACGATTCTTTCCCCCGCAATCGTGCGCATCACCGCCGTAGTCGGAAAGAAAATAAAATAATTCAAACTGAAGTCGAAAAACTTTATATACTCAAGATGGAAGAAAGATATACGTGAATTTCCCATGGCGAATGCGGGGAAGTTCTTTGGCTTACCTTTCTTTCAAGAAAGGCAAGAAAAATGCGTTCGGATAATGTAACAAAGGGTGCTGAAAGAGCGCCGAACAGAAGTCTTTTTTATGCAATAGGATACACGAAGGAGGAGCTTGAGCGTCCTCTTATCGGTGTAGTCAGCGCGCACAGTGAGATCGTGCCCGGTCACGCGCATCTTGACAAGATCGCGGAGGCGGTCAAGGCAGGAATCAGAATGGCGGGCGGCACGCCCGTGCTTATCCCCTCGATCGGCGTTTGCGACGGTATTGCGATGGGTCATATAGGAATGAAGTATTCGCTTGCGAGCCGCGAGCTTATCGCGGACAGCGTTGAGACTATGACTATGGCGCATCAGCTTGACGGTCTTGTTCTCGTACCCAACTGCGACAAGATAGTACCCGGAATGGTAATGGCGGCGGTCAGAATGAACGTTCCCACCGTGGTCTGCTCGGGCGGTCCTATGCTTGCGGGCACGTACGACGGCGAGGAGGTCAGCCTTTCCAAGCTCTTTGAGGCGGTCGGCGCGTACAAGGCGGGTATTATAAACGAAGAAAAGCTCTGCGAGTGTGAGACGGGTGCTTGTCCCGGTTGCGGTTCTTGTGCAGGCATGTATACCGCGAACTCAATGAACTGCCTTTGCGAGTCTATGGGTATCGCGCTCCCCGGAAACGGAACTATTCCCGCGGTCAGCAACAAGAGAATAATGCTTGCAAAGCACGCGGGTATGGCTATTATGGAAATGGTCAGAAGAAATATCTGCGCTCGCGATATTATAAACGAAAGATCGATCAGAAATGCACTTGCCTGCGATATGGCGCTCGGCTGCAGCTCGAACAGCGTTCTGCATCTGCTTGCTATCGCAAACGAGGCGGGTGTTCCTCTTGATCTCAACCTCTTCAATCAAATGTCGGCAAAGGTTCCCAATCTCTGCCACCTTGCTCCCGCAGGCTCGACTCATATGCAGGATCTCGACGCGGCGGGCGGTATCAGGGCAGTTCAGGCAGAGCTTATCAAGAAGGGTCTGCTTGACGTCGATGCGCTTACCGTCACGGGCAAGACCGTGGGTGAGAACGTCGAGGGCGCTTACATAAAGAACGTAAACGCGATCCGTCCTATCGACGATCCCTATAGCCAGACAGGCGGAATACAGATCCTCTGGGGCAATATCGCACAGAAGGGCTGTGTCGTTAAGAGAAGCGCGGTCGCTCCCGAAATGCTCGTGCACAGCGGTCCCGCGCGCGTCTTCAACTCTGAGGACGAGGCTATCGCGGCGATCTACGCGGGTAAGATTGTCGACGGCGACGTCGTCGTTATCAGATACGAGGGACCCAAGGGCGGCCCCGGAATGAGAGAGATGCTCAATCCCACCTCGGCTCTTGCGGGTATGAAGCTCGACAAGACCGTTGCCCTTATCACCGACGGTAGATTCTCGGGCGCTTCGCGCGGAGCCTCGATCGGTCACGTTTCCCCCGAAGCCGCTGACGGCGGCAATATCGCCCTCATCGAAGAAGGCGATATCATTTCGATAGATATTCCTAACGCATCTATCAACGTTCAGGTCGGCGACGAGACCCTCGCCGCGCGCCGAGCAAATTATACGTCCCCCGAGCCTAATATCAAATCGGGTTGGCTCGCCCGCTATGCTCGCCTCGTAAGCGGCGCAGATCAAGGCGCGGTTATGAAGTGAGATTGGGAAAGGAATGCGGACCCCTTTTTTGCAAAAAAGGGTTCCGCACCTCCCAAAAACTCCAATAAGGATAGATTGGTTATAGACGGTTTATCCTTGAAAAAGATGAAATTTTTGATTTTGACAATATTCCTTTAAGAACCGCCCGAAAAACTTTTTGAGAGTTTTTGGGATTCTCAAACCCTTTTTGCAAAAAGGGTTT
>CAZQLJ010000185.1:1748-3664 GCA_964594085.1 uncultured Clostridium sp. | reverse complement strand
GAAAATGCTGAACGAGCTTAATTTTGCTGGAGTAGTTGTTCTGTACTTGATTACCAAATACTGACCGAAGGCGGTTCCGCCGCCAAGAGTGAATCCAAATCCAACGTCACCTGTGGTGTCGGAATTTACAACTCTTACGAAATCGTCGTTGTAGAGATAAGGAGAAAGGAATGTGTAGTTATAGTCAGCGTCGCCATCTTTAAATATGGAAGCGAGCGCAGAGCCGCAAACACCTATGTTGAGTGTGTTAACAGCCGACTGGTTGGGGTTGGTTTCGGTAGCGGTGGTAAGCGAGAAGGACTTAAGATAGATCACCTGACCTGCGCCGATTCCATTATTAAGGAAGTCAAAACGCAAGGAGTTGATCTGACCCGACCAACCGGAGATGTTTGCGGTGTAGATCTTTGCGGTGTGATATTGTCCGTCAGCTATAAGCGTTACGGGGTCGCCGACACGGTAATTGCCGCTTGCTACGGTGTTATCTCCAAGCTGATAGTAAAGCTCCTGACCACTCGACACTCCGTAAGGATATATGGAGCTGTTTGCAGGAATCATATATTCGATCTCGATACAGCTATAATTGTCTGCAGTATATACTGTGCTGTACAGGTCGTAGTTGATGTGGAAGTACGAGTCCACGCCCGTGGTGGTGATCTTTGCTGCCTGCTCTGTTGTATCGTACGTGGGCTTCATGTCGATGATCGACTGGAGGAAGAGAAGATTGTCTTCAACCGAGAAATCGATAGAGGTCATATCCTGCTCGTTGGGCAGCTTCTGAGAAATAGAGTTCTTGTTAAGAGAATAGTTACTCGAGAAGTCCTTGTTGTTAGTGAAGGTCGTGCGTATGTCGTTGATGTTACCTGCACAGAGCAGATAGCTGTACTCGATAGGCTCGAAGGCAACTATCTTGAAGACCTTCATAGCGGTGAAGTAGCTGGTGGAAACACCCATTTCGTCCGTGCTACCCTCTCCTTCCGAGATACCGCCCTTCATAACGTCTATGTTAGGTACGTACATACCGAAACCGTACTTGGTGGTCTCGTTTACGTATGCGCCCCAGGTCTCGGTGTTGCACACCTGGAAATTAAAGGTGGTTTGAGCCGTGTTAGCGGCATCGCCCCAGAAAGGAAGTCCGTTTTCGCACGTCAATCCGGTTGCATCATTGGTCCAAGGATTTGTGCCGTTGTACCAATAGAAATCATCGAAGTAGCTCATCGTATAGAACGCGGGAAGCTCCTGATGAGTATAAGGATGATCGTAATCCGAGAAGTCAACCATTCTGTTGTCTACCTGAACGTATTCATCCGTGAGGGTGTAGCGGTTTTCCATGTAGCAGTACGTGAAACGACCGCCGTCTCCGAGCGCTGTT
Organism: uncultured Clostridium sp.; assembly: GCA_964594085.1. Classification (GTDB taxonomy): domain Bacteria; phylum Bacillota; class Clostridia; order Oscillospirales; family CAG-272; genus SVTX01. The sequence goes on along the minus strand of CAZQLJ010000185.1, from coordinate 2,295 downwards.
CCACTCGAATCCTGGCACGCCCAGTCGCGAGGCTGAGTTTTAATGTATATGTACTTTCCGTCAACTACCTCGTAGTCGATCAGACGTGCACGGTTCTGGCTCATGTCTCCGCCCTGTACGGGGTTGTAGTTCCACTTACAGATGGTTCCGGCAACGTTATAATATCTCGGCTCATATCCATCATCGGGAAGACCGTCTCCATCGTTGTCGGCACCCGTGGTTCCGTAGTAGGACTGCTGGATAAGACGACCCGTATCGTAGCGGTTTATAAGGTTGCTGGTTTTTGTAATCTTTCCGTCGGTCGAATCGGAGTCGCTGTCGTCTGCCGTCAGGTCATAAAGCTCAGAGAGCGCACCGCCGTAGGTAATGCTGACACCGACCTTGTAGTGGCTGTTTTCTGTGTAGAGCATTTTTTCGGTTATTTTATCAACGCCACTGTTTGCGAAGGTCGAAAAACTAACGCTCTTATTGCCGGCGGTATATTCGAACATTACGAAGTCGGCTCCTTCTTCTGTAAGAGGAGTTACCTGGATGCTCGTGAGAGTGA
>CAZQLJ010000185.1:0-1648 GCA_964594085.1 uncultured Clostridium sp. | reverse complement strand
ATAGTTCATCGTCACCTTCACAGGCGCAGTGGCGTAGTAGTCTATCGTAAAATAGTTATTGTCCGCGGTGCTTGTAATGTTTGTTCCCGAGATAGTCATAACCTCGCCGTAATCAATATGAAGACCGTTGTCTGCGGTAGCTTCGAAAGCTCCGCCCGATACCGAGTAAGAGAAGTCTCCCGAGGTAACGGTTCCGCTTTCGTTGAGTTCAAAGGAGTTGGCAAAATTTCCGGTCTGACATCCGCAGTCGGAGCAGATGAACTCCTTTGTGCTTGTGAGGATGTGAGTGCGCGCATGCTCGCAAGCTGCGGCTTGAGTGGAGCCGGATATAACGGATTTGCCCTGATACTCGTTGGTCCAAACGTAGAACTGGAACATAGAGTACGCAACGTCCATGAATGCCTGCTCGGCGGTCTTTGCAAGACGATCCTGAAGGTAATTCAGCACACTGTATTTTACCACCGCATAACTGGGGCCGTCACTGACAAGCACCTGATACGTTTCGTTGAAGAGGGTTGCGGGAATGTTGTTTATGAGAATGTAATATTTTCCTTGCTCGTTCTTGAGCACCTGATTGGGATATTGGGTCTCGTTTATCTGAACCGTAAGGTTCTCGGGCGCGGTAGTTCCGCTGTATTCGAAATAGAAGCGAAGCGAAACCGTGTCCTCAAGGTAAGCGTTTACCGCGGTAAACGCGATCTGTCCATTTCCCTGGGCGCCGGACTCCTCCGATGCGGTGATTCCGTAAAGATCCTCGTAGTCCATGCCGTTTACAGGGTTTGTTCCTCTGTAGTACAGATCGGCGTTAGCGGGATTTTCGGTGTTATATTCGAAGTACGCCTGCGCCATAGCACCGTAGTTGAGCATTGCCTCAACCGCTTTTGCAGCGGGCTGCAAGCTTGAATTGGAGCTTGCTGCCGTAAACAACAAGTCGGCATAGTCCTTAACGGCGTAGGAACGAGTCGTTCCTGCAACGTTTGCCGAGTTGTAGCTTGTTACGGTGACCTTGTCTGTCTGCTGAGCTGCCGCAACAGGCACCTTAAGCAGATATCTGCCCTTAGAGTCGATCTTAAGATCGCTCTTGTCGACGGTAGTCGTGGTCGACGAGCCGTCCTTGTTGGGAACGGTGACCTTGAAATAGGACACATCGTTCATATCTGTAAAATAGAACATCAAAGATATCTTACCCGATACCTCGACGTTCATTGCCGCGAGCTTTTCTCCGTGATCAGCGGAGTTGTCTGCGATGACCGAGAAATTAAATCCCGATATTGCAAACAAGCAAACCAGCATTACGGCAAGAAGCTTTGTGAAAAATTTTTTCATGTTCCACCTCTTGTTTGGAATAGATTTTGCATTGCCTGTTTTAAACACAAAAAAAGCGGCCGAAAACGAGCAACGCTACATTCTATATTATATAGCGTTAAAAGAAAAAAGTCAAGTGCTTTGGCAAAAAAATAGCACGATTTGTACATTTTGTATAACAATTTTCAGAAAACTTGCGAAATAAGCCCCTGAAAAACGTGCCCTTTTGTGCAAAATCCCCTCATCGCTTATGCGACAAGGGGATTTGTTGATTTTTTCACTAATTTTTGATAGTATTTTACTCTACGGGAATAAGCTCAACCGAAGTAATATACATCGTGTT
>CAZQLJ010000184.1:0-3686 GCA_964594085.1 uncultured Clostridium sp. | reverse complement strand
AAGCACGAGCTGACCCATAATGTTGGCATTGTCCTTGAAAATGAGTCGGTTGAGCACGTCGGCAAGGTCTATCTCTCGGTTTGTTTCGGGAGACCACGCCATAGCCGCGCCGTAGCATATGCCTGAGAGGCTTGTGACTATGCTCTGCGGATGGCCGCAGTCACCCCAGTCTGTGTTGAGCAGACCCTCGGCGCCGTGCTTTAGTCCTCGCTCGGCGGCGTTACGGATATTGGAGATCATCTGGTCGGTCTTTCCGAGCATTGTATTCCACGCGCCCGTGCCGGGGCACACGAAATAATGCACGCCCATTTTTTGCATAAGCTCACATGATTCCTCGGCCGGTTGGGTTTCGGTATATCCCCATTCGAGCGCAATTGCGTTGGAGGGCAGCTTTGAAAGTAATTCGGGGAATGCCTTGATTATATCGTTCCAGAACAGTATTTTTTTGTTGTGCTTTTGAGCGACTGCCGCTACCTTTTTGAAAAAGTCAAGATACACTGTGCCGAGTCCGTTTTTTTCACAGGCTTCCTTTGATGCGCCTTGGCCGAGCTCAAGCGTTTCATCACAGCATATATTGTATTTGTCGGACGAAAAGTACGGGAGCAGGTCGTCTGCAAGCGTACGTACGAGCTTTTCGCTCTCGGGATCGAGGGGGTTGAGGCAACGGGGATGAGGAAAGAAATTATTGTCGAATTCAAAGCCGTTCGGACATTCGGCGAGATGTCTGTATTCCTCGAAAAGCCATTTGTCCATATGCCCGAAGTTGTTTTGCGTAGGAACAAGGTCGATAAATCTTTCCTTACAGTACTCGTCAAGTGCGAGAACGTCCTCTCCGCTTAATATCTCTTTGCCCTCCCACATATGAGGGAAGGACGGATACTCAAAGGGAACACCCTCCATATAAAGCTCCACGTGGTTTATCTTCATTGAGGCAAGCAGGTCTATAAGATTCATTATTTCGGACAGCTTGGGGACCTTATTGCGCCCGATGTCCAGCATATATCCGCGGGTAGAAAATGAGGGGGAGTCCTCTATAAAAACGCAGGGAAGGTCGCCGCCGTTCGTTTCGCAAAGCTGTGCCAAGGTGGACATAGCGTAAAAAGCGCCTTGAATATCGCCGTAGCTTATTAATATTTTATCCCGAGTTATCGTCAGCTCATAGCCTTCGTGACATATACCCTCATTCCTTGAAAACACGACGGAGGGAATAGTGGCGCTTTTGCCGACCGAATATTTAAGGCTTTTGGTTAAGGGGTTACGGGAAGCGGCAATTTTGATGCAAGGCCAAAGCTCGCAGTTATCGAGCAATATATGTGAGCCCTCGCGCAAGGAAAATATGCCGTCGCTGACGGTCATATTTCTCGGCATGGGGCAAAGGCAGACAGAACTCATAACAAACATCCTTTCTTTAGATGTCATAATTATAGCACGAAATATGCACCGGTGTCAAGAATGCTTATTTTAAATTGAAAATTGTCAAAGCGGCAAAAAACGGGCTTACTCGAACAGAGCAAGCCCGTTTTTGAAGCTATGGATATGACCCTGCCATAGCTTTTGGGAAGGGAAAACTACACGCTATATTATTTATGAGTCTTCTTTCCGAACAGACTCTTAAATACCAAAAGCTCGATGCCGCCGATAATTGCGCAGAGGAGAAGACCTGCGAGCATTCCAAGAGCTCCGCTTTCCATACTGCCTATCACGCCGAAAAAGCCGACGAAGCAGACCGTGCAAAGCACTGCCTTTTCAACTTTTACTGCCACGCTGCATGTGAGGGCGGCTACTATCATACAAATGAAGGAGATCAGCTTATCGCCGACGGTTACGGAGGGATAGGGACGTATATCTGTTGCTCTTGTCATCTTGGGATTCTGATAATAAGCGTTCATAATATTACCTCGCTTTAAAATTCTCATATGGTGGAGATTTTCTCAAATCGGAATGGAAATTCTCGAAATTAGTCGAAAACTTGTTCTTGTGAGGCTATTATAACACCAAAATCGGAACTTGTCAATACCTTTTTGAAATATTTTTGGAAAAATTTTTCGAATTTTGGAAAAATATTTTCGAAAACCTCTTTACAAAACGTTTTTTCTGTGATATAATAGTTCCGTAAACAGAAAAACGGTGCGGTCGCATTCCGATTATGAAACCGCCGCGTATTAATAAGGAAGGGTGTTGAAATATGGAATATACTTACATTGACAGACTCAAACAGATAAAGAGCGAGAGAAGGATCACCAACGATCAGCTTTCCGAAATGACGGGCATACCGCTTGGAACGCTGTCGAAGATTCTGGCGGGTATCAGCGATTCTCCCAAGCTTTCGAATATCGTTGCTATTTGTGCCGCACTTGAGTGCTCGGTGGACTATATTCTGACGGGTATTCCCGAAAACACCAACAACTATACTCTCTCCGACAAGGAAATAACGCTTGTCGAGAATTATCGCAAGCTTGACGCGCACAGTCGCGAGCTTGTGGCTATGGTGATTTCTAAAGAGTCCGAAAGGGAGGTTGGCGGCAGTGAAAGAGGCTTCCGCGGACAGATCATTGCGGGCGGCGCGTCGGTTCGCGGCGCGGCGATGAAGAGTGCGGTCGGACTTTCGCGCAGAAAGATCTCGCTTTACGATCTTCCCGTGTCTGCGGGAACGGGAGTTTATCTCACGGATACCGAGTCGGTTGAGATCAATATTCCCGACAACTCTGAGACCTCGTCGGCAGATTTTGCGCTTCGTATCAAGGGTAACAGTATGGAGCCGAAATATCGCGACGGCGATGTTCTGCTCGTTGAGGAATGCGATTCGGTCGAATACGGCGAGCTTGGCATTTTCATTCTTGACGGCGACGGATATTTCAAGAAATTCGGCGGCGACAGGCTGATTTCGCTCAATCCCGATTACGAGCCTATTCTCTTGAAGAACTTTGAGGATATTATCTGCTGTGGTAGAGTTGTGGGCAAGCTGAAAAGGAAATAACCGATATAAAAACCGAGGAGCTTAAAACACTCCTCGGTTTTTGGGTGGAATCAGAACGGGCGGCGTCTTGTCGCGACTATTTCGCCGCAGGCTATCATTTCTTTTCTCCCACGAACAGCAAGTGATTCGTCATACCGAGCAGTTCCGGCTTTTCGCAGATATAGAAGTGATAGCGGAGATACTGTGTATAGTCCTCGTCGCTCATTTCGTTGATCCTTGCCGCTAAAAGCTCGCTTGCGCCATCGGATGCTACCTCGTGCAACACGTTTATGCCGCCATCTATAAGAAGCTTTCTTGCAGCACCAACCGTATGGAACACAAAGGGAAAGTCGTTAAGCTTGAAGGTTTCCTTATCGTAATCACCATTGCTGAAATATTCAACGTCGTATCCGAACTCGGTGAGAAAAACAAAGTCATTTGAAATAAATGCGAAGAAGATCTTGCCACCGTCTTTTAGGACTCGCGTTGCTTCGCTGATACATTTCTGTTTGTCCGCATCATTTTTCAAATGATAAAGGGGGCCGAACAGAAGAACAATGTCAAAGCTCTTATCCGCATAGCGAGATAGATCAAGGGCGTTGCCTTGAACGAGGTCGATCTTATCTTCGGGGGTGAGTTTCTTTTTGAAAGCGGCAATATTGGCATCGGCAAGCTCAAGAGCCGATACTTCATAACCCTTACGGGCAAAGTAGAGGCTATATTCACCTGC
>CAZQLJ010000183.1:0-3690 GCA_964594085.1 uncultured Clostridium sp. | reverse complement strand
CAGTACTCATTACGGGCGGCGCGGGCTTTATCGGCTCTCACACCGCGGTTGAATTTTTGAACGCAGGCTACGAAGTAGTCATTATGGACAACTTTTCCAATAGTAAGCCCGTTGTTTTGGACCGTATAAAAGAGATCACGGGCAAGGACTTCAAATTCTACGAGGCTGACCTGCTTGACGCGGCGGCGCTCGATAGAATATTTGAAGAGAACCCCGAGATAGACTCCTGTATACATTTCGCAGGGCTCAAGGCGGTCGGCGAGTCGGTCTCTATGCCTATCGAATATTATCACAACAACGTCACGGGCACGCTCATTCTTTGCGATTCGATGCGCCGCCACGGAGTTAAGACCATCGTTTTCAGTTCCTCCGCAACCGTCTACGGATCACCCGACGAGGTACCGATCAAGGAGACTGCAAGAGTCGGTAACGCGACCAACCCCTACGGCGAGACCAAGGTTATGATCGAGCGTATCCTCAAGGATATCTACGTTTCGGATAAGGAGTGGAATATTTCGGTTCTGCGCTACTTCAATCCCGTTGGCGCACACGCATCGGGGCTTATCGGAGAGGATCCCAACGGACTCCCGAATAACCTTATGCCTTATATCACAAAGGTCGCGCTTGGCAAACTGCCTCAGCTCAGCGTATTCGGCAACGATTACGACACGCACGACGGCACGGGTGTCCGCGACTATATCCACGTCGTTGACCTCGCGAAAGCGCACCTCAAGGCGCTTGAATATATCAAGAGCGCGCACGGTATCGATTATTTCAACATCGGCACGGGCAACGGATATTCGGTGCTCGATATGGTCAAGGCGTACGAGCAGGTGACCGGCTCGAAGGTCAACTATAAGATAGTCGGTCGTCGCACGGGTGACATCGCGGCTTGCTACGCGGATCCCACCAAGGCTGAAACGGTGCTTGGTTGGAAAGCCGAGTTCGGCATCGTTGAGATGTGCCGCGACGCAAACCGTTGGCAGACCAAGAATCCTAACGGATACGATTCGTAATAACCATAAGGGGCGAGCTTTTCGCCCCTATATTTGAAAGGCTACAGATATGAATATAGAAAAAAGTTATTTTGGCGAAGCATTCGGAAAAGCGGTCGATAAATATACCCTGACAGTTGATAGTGGAATGAGCGTGAGCATAATCACGCTGGGCGGAGCGATAAATACGCTTCTCGTCCCCGACAGAGAGGGCAAGCTTGCCGATGTTGTCGGCGGCTACGATGATCTTTCCGACTACGTCGAGGGTGACGGCTATCAGGGCGCGCTTATCGGTCGATTCGGCAACCGCATCGCAAAGGGTGCGTTTACGCTTGACGGGGTCGACTATAAGCTCTATATAAACAACGGACCCAACCACCTCCACGGCGGTAAGATCGGATTTTCGCATAAGGTCTGGGATGCCGAGGCGGGAATAGAGGCGGACGGTTGCACCCTTACCCTCAGATACACCTCTCCCGACGGAGAGGAGGGCTATCCGGGTACTCTCAAGGTCACGGTTACCTATAAATTGAGTCAGGATAACGCGCTTTCGATAAAATACCACGCTACGACCGATAAAAAGACCGTATTAAATCTCACCAACCACACCTATTTCAATCTCGGCGGCTTTGCTTCGGGCAAGATCTTCGATCACGAGCTCTGGATCGATGCCGATAGCTTCCTCGAGACCGACGAGACCCTTATCCCGACGGGCAGACGAGTGTCGGTGGAGGGAACTGCGTTTGATTTCCGCACCCCGAAAGCGATCGGACGCGACTTTGACCTTTCCTACGAGCCGTTGAGGATCGCGGGCGGCTACGACCACTGTATGAATTTCACAGAGCGCGCGGAGCCGATGAGTGAGGCGAGAGCAAGAGCCTACGAGGCGAAAAGCGGCAGAGTGATGGAGGTCTGGACCGACCAGCCCTGCGTGCAGTTTTATTCGGGCAATTTTTTGAACAATCCCGACCATAATTTCAAGGGCGGATACCCGCAGGGACTTCAGAATATGTTTTGTCTTGAGACGCAGAAAATGCCCGATAGCGTCAACCGCCCCGACTTTACCGACTGCACTCTCGACGTCGGCGAGACCTACGAAACCGCAACGGTTTATAAGTTTTTGACGAGATAAAATAGGGATATATTAACAATGATATATGTAATTTTCGGCAGAGACCTTGCGCCTCTGCCGATTTTGTGTTATAATGGTATCAACAATGTATTATCAATATCTTAAGAACAAAGTGTGGAGGTAGTTTTATGAAAACACGTCATATTCTTGGCATAATATGTGGTGCTTTATCAATACTTTTCTTGTTCATCGGTATTTTCAGCGTAACTCACGCAAAAGCCGAAATTGAGCCGTTTATGTGTCAGCTTCTTTTTGAGTGTTCTCCCGAGGATTTTTCCGCCAAGGAAGTTAACATACACGATGAAACATCCAAATTTTGCACCTTTTCATACGTAAACAAAGACGGAAATTTAGTGCTCATATTATCGAGAAAACAAATAAATGCTTGGGTATACTCGCTTGAGAGAGATATAAATGCCATCGACAATGATTACAACGTGGATATTTCATCCGACTATCAGAATATCATAATCAACGGCTATTCCGAAACGCTAACCGAGGATGTTGACAAAGCAGCGGAATGCTATGCAAAATTGTGGGTATACTGTGGGTATACAGACCGAATCGATGCAAACTACATTGTACTAAAAGACGGTGTTTCGGGCGAGGTGCTTTACAAGCTCAACATGAAGGATACTCAGGAAAACTATGCTCACAACATCAAAGAATTTGACCGCATTCTTGCGGAATATGATTTCGGTAGCATATCCGAAAAAAACGATCCGTCATAAAGCCTCCATATCTTTTATAGAAAACTAACTTATAAAGTATTTCAGCCGCACTGCACTCTCAACGTCGGTAAAACTTATGAAACTACGACGGTTTATAAGTTTTTGACGAGATAAAAGGACCGCTTTGGGTTTCCTCTCATAAAGGAAATTTACAAAACAGTATTGTAGGGACCGGCGTCCTCGACGGTCCGAGGTAAACAATTTTCGGCAGAGACCTTGCGCCTCTGCCGATTTTGTGTTATAATCAAGACAGGGTAGACATCTCTCAAGGGAAGGTGTGAACCAAACGATTGCAAAAAAAGGAGATTAGGTTATGAACAACAGAAAATATCCTACAAGTCTATTTGTTATCGGCTTTATAATGAATATATTTTTTCATTTCTTCTGGCTTTTCGTTCCCGCAGTTGTTTTAATGATCGTCGGAATATTTGTTGCCCCATGCCTTTATATTGGCTTGGCGATTTTGGCATTGGATGTCGTTCTGTCCTTGATAGAGCAGATCAAAATCCGCAATACCTTTCTTAAAGATAGCGACAATCCCGATTTTCAGGAGTTTCAGGATGCTCTGTCAAAGGACGGAAATTGGAGAGATAATCTTGGTGAGCTTTTGGAGCAGAAGCTGTCCGAAGGTCAAAACGAGATAACGGCTGATGATGAAAATGAAGATGAATAAGCAAACCCCGACAGATTAGCCTTGGGTGTTAGTGGACAGTAAAAAGTCGATATGGATTTATTTCCATATCGACTTTTTAATATCGCGCGCCACTCTTTGTGGTGAGTAAGCGTGCACTTTTTAAAAGCTTTAGTGATATGCTGTCTTCGACAGCGTGAT
>CAZQLJ010000182.1:0-3707 GCA_964594085.1 uncultured Clostridium sp. | reverse complement strand
GCTTCGGCTCGCTTTCGGGCTTCAGATATATCTTCAAGCAAACGACGGGAATGACTCCTACGGAGTATAAAAACAGAATAGCTAAATAATGTGTAAATTAAGCACGCTCAAGCAAATTTAATCGGGAGAATAATATGATAAACAAAGTTATAAAAGACCGTGTAAAAACAATTCATGACGATATCATAGGTCACATCGAAACTAAAAATATCTGTTGCTTTTCGGGCAGAAATAAGCCGCTTTTTCTTATCTCCGAGGAGTATCCGGGTGTTTGGATGGAGCATATATACGACAGCGTGATCTACGCGCGTCTCGATCCTACAAAAAGTGAGCTGCCAAAAACCACGCTTCTGTCCTTTATTGAGCTTCAGCGGGAGGACGGACAGCTACCATTCGCTATTTTCGATACCGCGAGATTGGGCGGACAAGTCTCAGGATATTCGCAAATACAGGAATGTGTAAGCTTCGCCGCCTTATGCTATGAGACCTATGAAATAACCGGCGACACGGATTTTTTAAAGACGGCATACGAAGCCTGCAAAAAATGGGTGGACTGGTTGGAAAATAACCGAATGACCCGCGGCGGCGGTCTTATAGAAATGTTTGTTGGCTTTGACACGGGTCACGACCACAGCGGACGACTCGAAGGACTTTCCTGCCAAGGAAATTACCGACTGCCTGACAAGATCGATGCGGAGGATGCATCCATCTTGCCTCCGAACGACGATGTAGCACCGATATTTGCCGTGGATATGAACTGCAATTTCTACGGAAATCTCAAGGCAATCGCCAAAATTGCGCGAAAATTGGGTAGCGGAGAAGCCGATATTTACGAAAAAAAGGCGGCAGAGGTCAAGAAAAGACTTATAGATGTCTGTTACGACGAGAACGACGCCTTTTTCTACGACGTGGATAAGCACGGCAATAAGAGGAAATATCTGTCGTCAACTATCTTCCATCTTTTCCTTGAAAACATGTTAACGTGGGAAGAGGATAGGGAAATGATCGAACGTATCTATAATGAACACATCAAAAACCCCGAAGAATTCTGGACCGAATATCCTTTTCCCTCAATGGCAATCAGCGATCCTTCACTAAAGAGAAACGCCAAGGGTAACTGCTGGGGATATTTCTCCCAAGGGCTTATTGCCCTTCGCTGCACTCGCTGGATGGATAATTACGGCTGGAGCGAGGACTTCGACCACCTTTGTGAAAAGTGGATCGAGGCATGGACGAGATGCTATGATCAATTCAAATTAGGGCAGGAGCTCGATCCATTCACAGGCAATCCCTCCGAATGCTCCGAGTGGTATTCAAGCTGTATGCTGTTCTATATTTACGCCGCAAGAAGATTGAAGTTGATTTGATGTCTAATGATTAATCAGATAAAAGATAACTTGTACATCAAAAAAGATACCTAAATAGTAAAAACCACCGTGTAAAAAACGGTGGTTTTATAGCTTCCAAACCTTTTTTGAAGTATAGCTTACAACACAAAATTGCGCTGTGTTCTTCTGAAAAAACCTCGTGGATTTTTAGCATTAACAGTGTAGAGCAAAAGTCCGATAAATGAAAACATAACAATAAAGAATAATGCGGCAACAGCAATTATGCCGTAAGAAGTTTTCCTGACTTGATATACCAAAGTTCCTTTTGCTGAAACTTCGACAACTTTCCCCGATATTTTACTTACTTCAATAACAACTTCTGTGCCTTCATCCAATGACTGCATGCTGTCAACGATATCGCTATCACTTGGGGAAACAACAAAAGAATCTGAAGATGTGGTAATAATATTGTTATCATAGGACATAAACGTTTGCTCAGTTTGATAACAAATAAACTCACACAGCAATTGGTACAGAATGAAAGCAAATATCAACAATATAACTAGTCCAAAAACGGCGCAAAAAACATTCCAAACATATCGCGGTCGAGGTCTCGATGTCATTGTGCGAGATGTTCTTCCACCCATCCAAGCAGCAAAACTCATTATATTATCCTTTCATTTATCTCTGACTACTGTTAATTCGTCGCCTCTAAATACTCATTCTCGACCCAATCGATAAGCTTTTTAACGGTCTCGGGTGCGCCGCCTCCGACGGGCTTGCCGTCGATCATATTACAGTATCTGATGGGCGCGGTAGACGACGAGGTAAGCACCTCCGCCGCCGACATCATTTCGTCAAGTGTGAAGGGAGTTTCGTCAACTTCAATTCCAAGCGCGTGACACGCCTTAATAAGATGCGCGCGAGCGATTCCCGGCAGGATAAGATTATCTGTCGGAGCCGTCTTGAAGACGCCGTCCTTAGTAATGATATGTACGTTTGAATGCGAGCACTCGGTAACTCTGCCGCCCTCGCGGTAGAGAATAGTCTCGTAAACACCCTCTCGCTCGGCTTTCTGCGCATAGAGCACGGCGGGGAGCAGATTGAGCGTTTTTATATTACAGTGCAAAAATCTCGTATCAGGAGCAGTAATCGTGGCAATAGGAGCGCGAATATCTTTTATCGCACCGGGCTTCAGCACTACCCAAAGGTTGCCCTGCATATCCTCGGGGTAGGTATGGTTTCTCACCTGAGTGCCGCGGGTGACCTGCCAATAAACGATCTGATCGGGAGAATCGAGCTTTTTGACGAGGTCGCAAAGGATCGCCGCCATCTCCTCCTTGGTCTCCCTGATATTTATATCAACCATAGCCGCGCTTCTGAACATTCTGTCGATATGCTCGTCAAGCAGGTTTATCTTATAATTTCGCGCGAGCGTAGCCTCGTATACTCCGTCGCCGAAAAAGTGAACTCTGTCGTTAAAGGGCACGGTCAGCTCGTCGAGAGTGCCGATTTTACCGTTATAATATCCAAGATCCTTCATTGTTTCAAGATTTCTCCATAATTAGTATTATTATATTCAGTATATACTAAAACGCGAAAAATGTCAAGATAAAACACGCGCTTTTTCCAAAACTGTGCAATAAAATTTCAATGGGTATTGACATTAATTAATTAAAATGATAAAATATATCTACAAGTAAAATTCGGAGAACAAAATGAGTATAAAAATAGGAGAAGTGATTCTGAAGCACGGTCTGATGCTTGCCCCCATGGCAGGATTTACCGACTATTCCTTCAGAAAGATCTGCAGAGAACAAGGCGCAGAATATACGGTGAGCGAGATGGTGTCCGCAAAGGCACTCTGCTATGAGCAGCGTTCCAAAAAAGCCGTTTTGTCAGACTCCAAGACCGCACCCTTGGCGGCAGTCAGCCCCGAGGAAAACCCGATGGCAATTCAGCTTTTCGGAAGTGAGCCTGAGTTTGTGGCAGAGGCGGCGGCAATGATAGAGTCGCGCGAATACAGATCCTGTATATCGAAGGCATCGCCTGTGGCGATAGACATAAATATGGGTTGCCCGATGCACAAGATAGTCGGCAACGGTGAGGGAAGCGCACTTATGAAAGATCCCGCACGTGCTGCGAAAATAGTCGAGGCAACTGTTAAAGCGCTCAAGCACACTCCCGTGACCGTAAAGATTCGCGCAGGCTGGGACAGTAACAGCAAAAACGCCGCAGAGATGGCAAAAATGCTTGAAGCGGCAGGTGCTTCGTTGATCTGCGTTCACGCCAGAACAAGAGAGCAGATGTACAATCCTGGTATCGACATTGATGTAATATCCGATGTCAAAAAAGCCGTAAAAATTCCCGTTATAGGTA
>CAZQLJ010000181.1:0-3719 GCA_964594085.1 uncultured Clostridium sp. | reverse complement strand
GGTAGAGGTTGAACATGCGCTTCAGGATGTCGCTGTCCCACGCCTCCGGCTTCCCGGCAAGTGTGACGGCATAGAGGGCATTGAAAACCTTGATAAAGTCATTTGCATCGACCAAAGCCCGATTGGACGTACCCCGCGCTCCAATCCTGCAACCTATACGGGAGTTTTCACCGACATCAGAGATCTTTTCGCGTCAACCAAGGACGCCAAGGCAAAGGGCTTTGCCGCAGGCAGATTTTCCTTTAATACCAAGGGCGGCAGATGCGAAGCCTGCGAGGGCGACGGTGTAAAATGCATCGAAATGCACTTTTTGCCCGACGTTTACGTCACCTGCGATGTCTGCAAGGGAAGAAGATACAACGCCGACACTCTCGACGTAAGGTATAAGGGCAAAAACATCTTCGACGTGCTTGATATGACAGTCGAGGAGGGATTGACCTTCTTCGACGGGCTGCCCAAAATTCGCCGTAAGCTCCAGACGCTTTACGACGTAGGACTCGGCTATATTAAGATCGGTCAGTCCTCAACCACTCTCTCGGGCGGCGAGGCGCAAAGAGTCAAGCTCGCGACCGAGCTCGCAAAGCGCAGCACGGGCAAAACGATATATATCCTCGACGAGCCCACCACGGGTCTGCACACCGCAGACGTTGCAAAGCTGCTCGAGGTACTTCAAAAACTCTGCGACGGCGGCAATACCGTCCTTGTGATCGAGCATAACCTCGACGTAATAAAATCCGCCGACCACATCATAGACCTCGGCCCCGAGGGCGGCGACGGAGGCGGACAGATCGTCGCCGAGGGAACACCCGAGCAGGTCGCCGAGATAGAGACCTCGTACACGGGACAGTATCTCAAGAAATGGCTCAACCGATGAGTTGAAAAATAACTCTGCGCGGCGAATTTTAACAAAAATTCGCCGCGCAGTAGACAAATCGATCAAAAAGTGCTATACTTAATGCATAAACCAAAAAGAAGGTAAAGAAATGATAGCCAATTACCATACCCACACCCCGCGATGCAAGCATGCCGTGGGAAACGAGAGAGAATACGTCGAAAAAGCGATCGAGCTCGGATTTTCAGAGCTCGGCTTTGCCGACCATGCACCTATGCCTCTGCCCGAAGGACTTCACCCGACTAATTACGTAACGATCGAGGGGATACGAATGGGTCTCGAAGAGACCGATAGCTACGTCAACACTCTGCTTGATCTGCGCAAGGAGTACGAGCGCGATATAAAGATACACATCGGCTTTGAGGTGGAATACTACTCCGCCTGCTTTGACAATTTTATCCGATTTATCTCGGACTACCCGATAGACTACCTCATTCTCGGTCAGCATTTCGGCGAGGTCGAGGATGTTCCGCCTTTGTATTACGGCGACCACGTGGGCTCCGAGGATGTGCTCAAAAGCTATGTCGATCTCGTTGTAAAGGGAATAGAAACCGACAAGATAACCTACGTCGCCCACCCCGATCTTGCGGCGTACTATGGCGATATAACGGTCTACGAAAGGCAGATGAGACGCCTTATACACAGCGCAAACGCCCACAACGTTCCTCTCGAAATGAATCTGTACGGACTCTCAGAGCTCAGACGCTATCCGAATATGGCATTTTGGCAGATCGCGGCAGATATCGGATGTGACGTGGTGCTCGGAAGCGACGCGCATACTCCAAACCATCTGCTCAATAAGACCGCATTGAAATATGCCCAAAATCTGATAGATTCGTCACCCAAGCTCAATCTTCTCGAAAAAATCCAATTCAAACCCGTAAGGTAAGACTATGCATCCATTCAAACACTTTCACACTATAACAAAGCATCGCCATAAGGTGATCTACCACTGCTTCAAGACGGGCATTGGCTGTCAAGGACTTTTTCACGACCTTTCAAAGTACAGCCCGACCGAATTTGTTCCTGGAGCTAAATATTACCTCGGAACGAGAAGCCCAAACGAAAAGGAAAGGGAGCTTTTCGGCTATTCACTCGCCTGGATGCACCATAAGGGCAGAAATAAGCACCATTTCGAGTATTGGGTCGATATAAATCCCCAAACCAAGCGCTATGACCCCGTGCCGATGCCCCTGAGATATATCACAGAAATGTTCTGTGACAGAGTCGCGGCTTGTAAGATCTATCGCGGCAAGGACTATACCGACAGCTCTGCACTCGAGTATTTTTTGCGCGGAAACGCACGCTCGAAAATGCACCCCGAGACTGCGGATATGCTTGAAGAATGGTTGAGGATGCTCTCCGAAAAAGGAGAGAAGGAAACCTTCGCCCATATCAAAAAAATCAATAAGAACAATCGAAAAAAGAAATAATAATCATAATATCACCTCTTGCCGAAATATAATCGGGTAAGAGGTGATTTTTTATGAAGAAAAATTTTTTGATCAAGCTGACGGCAATTTTACTCTCGCCGTTGCTTTTGTTTTCGTTCATCGGCGCACTTGCCGCCGATGAAGCCGTGCCTATCAATGATACCGCCAATGACGAGGAAGCTCCCGCAAAGGACACACTGCAGCTAGACTGCAAGAGCGCAATCTTGATGGAAGCGAGCACGGGAAGAGTCCTTTACGAGCAAAATGCCGACGAAGCCCTGCCGCCTGCATCGGTGACCAAGGTAATGACGCTCCTGCTGGTAATGGAAGCGATAGACTCGGGCAAGATAAAACTCGACGATATGGTAACGACCAGCGCACACGCGGCAAGTATGGGCGGCTCGCAGATATATCTTGAAGAGGGCGAGCGGATGAGTGTCGAGGATATGATAAAAAGCGTGGTGATAGCATCGGCAAACGACGCGGCGTGCGCGCTCGCGGAATTTGTCTCGGGAAGCGAGGAAGCCTTTGTCAAGACTATGAATGAACGCGCAAAGGAGCTCGGAATGAAGAGCGCCGTTTTTGAAAATACCAACGGACTCGACGATACTGCCGAAAACCACGTTATCAGCGCACGCGATATCGCCATAATGTCCTCCGAGCTGATAAAATACGAAAAGATATTGGAGTATAGCTCGATCTGGATGGACACTATACGAAACGGCGAGTTCGGATTGACCAACACCAACCGACTCGTCCGCTATTATAACGGCTGTACGGGACTGAAAACAGGCTCGACCTCAAAGGCGGGCTTTTGTATCAGCGCGACTGCGGAGAGAGACGGGCTTAGCCTCGTCTGTGTCATAATGGGAGCCGAAACGAGAGATATCAGAAACGCCGCGGCAACAAGACTTCTCGATTGGGGCTTTGCCAATTATGCCGTCTATACCCACGAAGGCGAGGAGCTTGAAGACGTAACCGTATTAGGTGGAATAAAAACGACCACCCAAGCCAAATATAACGACTTTTCCTGCGTGATCGATAAGTCTATGACCTCAAAGATCGAGTATAAGGTCGATATTCCCGATACGATCATAGCACCCATCAACGAGGGGGACAAAATAGGAGAAGTTGTATTCTCCTGCGACGGCAAGGAGCTTGGCAGATCTGACGTTGTAGCAACCGAAAGCGTCAAAAAGATCGGCTATTTTGACGTGTGGTTGAGAATGTTAGGTAAATATCTGCTCAAATAGCGAAAAAATGTGCAAAATCCACCTCGTATACACGTAAAAACCTATTGCAAAAGCAAAAAAAATGTGATATACTTAAATTAATAAAAGATATACGGAGGTTTAAAATGGCAATTAAGCTCAGTGAAAAGTATCTGTCCCGAT
>CAZQLJ010000180.1:0-3720 GCA_964594085.1 uncultured Clostridium sp. | reverse complement strand
CTTATCGGAGTATCACGCCAATTTTTCATTAGCCCCAAAGCATCTGATCATTTTGATTCTGCGGTCTTGTTAGTATTTTTGTGTCTTTTGATCATCTTGGATTTTTTTTGCTTCTTAAGGATCAAAGTACCCGTTTTTTTATCGATCTTTCCAAGCTTTTTGTTCTTCTTCTTTTTCTTCTTTTTCGATTTTTTCAGTATCTGATTGATCTGCGCCAGCTTCACAGCTATCTTTTCGGCGGTGTTCAGCGCATTGTATATTCGCGTCTCGACGTCGGGACGCTCTTTTTTTACAGATTTGTTGTTGTATTCACAAGAACAATTCTCGTTTTGAACCTTTTTACACCTTTTTTTCATCATTTGCTCTCCGTAATCATGGTTTTTATTGCCTCAATGGCAACCTTGATAGCTCTCTCGGTGTCGTGATGCTCGTCGGTATCGGTGTCGAGTCCCGCGTCTGCGCGCTCCTGATTCCAAACGACCGAGAAAACGGCTCCGCATTTGACTCGCAGGAAGGAAGCGACCGTAAAGAGCGTACCCGACTCCATTTCACTTGCAAGAACACCAAGACGCTTCCAAGCCTCCCATTTGTCGAGCAGTTGATTAGCTACAGGCATACGAGAGGGAGAATGCTGACCGTAAAAAGAGTCCTTTGCCTGAACGATTCCCGTGTGCGAGGGATATTTCAGCTCCTTTGCCGCCTCGCGCAAAGCGACCATAACGTCGGGATCGCTGACCGCAGGAAATTCAATAGGCGCGTATTCACGTGAGGTGCCGTCTTGTCTTACTGCACCGCTTGCAATGACCACGTCGCCCGCCTTAACGTCAAGATCGATTCCACCGCAGGTTCCGACTCTAATGAAGGTGTGTACACCGCAGTTTGCAAGCTCCTCCATAGCGATAGCCGCCGAAGGACCGCCAATTCCGGTCGAGCATACCGAAACGACCTCGCCGCAAAGCTTGCCGTTCCAGATCGTGTATTCACGGTTTGACGATACGAAATAAGGCTCGTCAAAGAAAGCCGCGATCTTCTCGCATCTTCCGGGATCGCCGGGAAGAATGCAATATTTACCGACCTGCCCCTCGGATACGTTTATATGATACTGCTTTTCGTGTGATGATAACATCTGACACCTCCAAATACCATTTTTCCCATTTTTGATTCAAACCGAATCCGCAAAAAGTCGGTTTGATATCTCCATTATCCTTATTGTACCACAAATCTCACCAAAATTCAATAGAATTTTTGCATATTTCACTCTCGGTTGCAAACAATAAGAGCAAAACCACTAAAATGAGGCAAAAAAATGACGAAACACATCATAGAACTTGACGCATCATTCATAAGCACTGGAAACGCAGTTGGCAAAAAGGAGTTTGAAGGCCCACTCGGGCAGTTTTTCGATACGCACGATCAGGACGATCGTTTTGGCAAGAACACTTGGGAAAAAGCAGAGAGCGAGATGCAAAGGATTGCATTTAATATGGCGCTAAAAAAAGCCGACCTCGGCTTTGAGGACATCGGCGCGCTGTTTGCGGGAGACCTATTAAACCAATGCGTAGGCTCGTCCTACGGACTTCTCGGGTGTATGATCTCATACTTTGGAATCTACGGTGCTTGCTCAACCTCGGGCGAGGGAATAATGCTTGCCTCGGTGATGACGACTCATAAAATATTCGACCGTTGCGCCGCCGTCACAAGCTCACATAACTGCTCTGCCGAGAGACAGTACCGCACGCCGATCGAGTATGGCGGACAGAGAACACCCACGTCACAGTGGACAGTTACGGGCTCGGGCGCATTCATCGTTGGTGACGGCGATGCGGGTAAGGTGAAAATAAAAGCAGGACTTCCGGGCAGAGTCATCGACAAGGGCATAAACGACGCAAACAATATGGGCGCGGCGATGGCACCCGCGATTTGCGATAGCTTTTGCCGCTTTTTCTCGGAGAGTGGAACTCGCCCCGATGATTACGATCTTATATTGACGGGCGATCTTGGTCACGAGGGTGCGTCGATATTGCGCGACCTTATGCATATCGAGGGATATAAATTTGAAGAGAACTATACCGATTGCGGTATTTTGATATTTGATAAAGATACGCAGGATACTCACGCGGGTGGCTCGGGATGCGGATGCTCAGCGTCGGTTCTGTCGGCGTATGTATTGCCTGAAATGGAAAAGGGAAGATTCAAAAAGACCCTTTTCGTTGCATCGGGCGCTATGATGAGCCCCGACAGTATCAAGCAGGGCGAGTCGATCCCCGCGGTGGGACATTTGCTCTCGTTTGAAGCGTGATAAAAAAGAAAGGCAAAAATTATGGAGACCTTCAGTAAATTTATCTGGGCGTTCGTCATAGGCGGTGCGCTTTGTGTGATCGCCCAGATCCTTATAGATAAAACTCGCCTGACTCCCGCGCGAATACTTGTGAGCTATGTTACGGTCGGAGTGTTGCTCGGCGCACTCGGGCTTTATAAGCCTCTGGTCGACTTCGCAGGTGCGGGCGCGACCGTTCCGCTTACGGGATTTGGATATCTTATATCCGAGGGAGTCAGGGAAGCGGTCGATAAGCAGGGACTTCTCGGCGCACTCACGGGGGGATTGACCTCTGCCGCAGGCGGAATTGCCGCCGCGCTCGTCTTTGGCTATCTTGCGGCAATAATGTTCCGCGGAAAACGCCGCGGATAAAAAACCTGCGGAAATGTAGACGGATTTCTTCGCTACTCGCCTGTGGCGTTTAACCCCCAAGAGCGCTCTTGAGCTTTTCAAGAGCGCTTTTCTCTATTCTTGAAACGTAAGACCGCGATATCCCCAGCTTTTCGGCGATCTCTCGTTGTGTCAGCTCCTTGACCCCGAAAAGACCGTACCTCATAACGATTATCTGTCTCTCGCGTTGCGAAAGTGCAGTCTTTATATATTTGAGCGCCTTTTCGCTGAGTATCTTGCGTTCAACCTCGTTTACCATATCCTCCTCGGAGCTTATCACATCCATATACGAAAGCGGATTTCCGTCCCTGTCAACGTCGATAGTCTCGTTTATCGATATCTCGGACGAATGCTTTTTCTGCGAACGGAAATTCATCAGTATCTCATTTTGAATACACTTGGCGGCATAGGTCGCGAATCTCGTCCCGTTGTCGACGTTGAAGGTGTCGACCGCCTTGACTAGCCCAATAGTTCCGATAGAAACAAGATCCTCCTGATTTTTGACCGTCGAGTAATATTTGCGGACGATGTGTGCGACCAAACGGAGATTATGTAAGATAAGAGTCTGCCTCGCGTCCTCTCCCGTGACCCCTCCTTGCCGCATTTTCAGAAAGTTTTGTCTCTCCTCCTCACCCGATAGCGCAGGCGGAAAGTTTTGTTGAGTTCCAATGCTCAGCATCGGACTTAGCAGCTTGGTGATAACCGCTATAATCAAAGTAAAAATGATCATGATCGTCTCCTTTTGTAAGAACGTTTATACAAAGGAGTATATGATGCGCTTGCCTGTACTTATTTGCGCGGACAAAATTGAAAAAATAAAAAACAGGCATCAAAAAATGCAAAAGCTATTGACAAGCAGAGAAGGGAGTGATATAATCAGAATGTCGGCAGAGCCGACAAAAAACCGCATAAAAAATCAGGGGTGCCGAAGCTTGACACGAGTGCACAGTGCCAAGAGATAGGCTGAGACGGAGAACTCCGAACCCTTGTACCTGATACGGATAATACCGGCG
>CAZQLJ010000179.1:0-3738 GCA_964594085.1 uncultured Clostridium sp. | reverse complement strand
GTTTCAACTCCGCTGCCGAGATAGACCTCTTTTATATGAGAATTGCCGTAGAATGCACTTTCTGCAATAGGAGCGTTTATGTACAATACGGTATCACTGCAGGAGCCGACACCGACGACGCTTCCATAGCTTATCTCCAAGCCCTCGGAGCTCTTGGGGGAATAGATCGTCTTATAGGTCTCGTACTGCCTGCCGTTGTAGGTGTAGGTCGCAACAAGTGTGAATTCCTTATCGAAGGGAAGGTCTGAAATGCGAGTGGCGGTCACGTCGAGGTCGAAAAGCTTATCTTCCCCGTCATAGAGCGCGAGAGCGTCAAGCGTTTGATTGCCAGTGTAGCCTTCGTGCCAAGAGATATCGAAGCAGACATCTGCGCCGTCAAGGTAGGAGTCGCTGATGCTGACAAGCGATTGAGTGGTGAATTCTTCCTCGTGGAGCACGTGGATACACTTGCCGTTTCCGTCGATAGCATCGTAAACGCCGATTATCGCATAACGGTAGCTTGTTTCGGGATCAAGACCTGTGAAGCGGATGCTTGTCTTATCCTTGGAGCTGATGATCTGTTTGTGCACTATCGTGTCGTTGTTGCAGATTACGGCGAAATAGTCCTCGCCCGAGGTGTTGACAAGATCCTTTTCGTCGTTAAGAGAAGCGTTGCAGCTGATATCCGAAATGCCAACATTCACGTCGGTGATCTCGGAGGTGGGCGCGTCGGGAGTGATCGCAACGCTTACCGTCTTGTCGCCCTCCATAATAACGTCCTTGATCTTCGTACCCTCGACATACTTGATAGCATCGATAGTGTATTCGACCACGCCCTCGGCATCGCCGACGTTGATCTTGAGCACGAGATTTTCAAGGTCCGAGCCCTCCTCGAACATATACGACGAATATTTGACTCCGTTGAGCGTGAAGGAAAGTATCTCGAACTCTCCGGGGTTGTTTACGTGAACGGTTATGTAGATATCCTCGTTTGGCTTTGCGTAGTAGAGGTACTCGGACTCTGCATCGATCGTCAGCGAATCCTTGACTATATCGACGACGGGGCGGCGGGTCTTTTCGTCGTCCTTGCCGTTATGCTTGCCAAGCAGCGAGATCGTTTTGTTATTGGTAAACGGACGAGCGTCGGCGCTCTCGGTATTTATCACGGGCGCTTCATTCGAGACCGTCATTCCCTGATATACGGGGATCTGTCCCGAGGGAATGAGGGGGAGAATGACAATGATGAACGAGGCGAGCATTGCAAGGCAAGCCGCTAAGGCGATTATCGCCGCGAGCGTTTTTTTCTTTCTGCCCGAGCCCTTGCCACTCAGCAAATCAAATCTTTTCTTGGTATGCTTTTCGATTATTTCGTCGTCTATGCTCGACATTATGTCTATTTTGAGATCGTCCTTCTTACTCATAGTAGCAGCCCTCCTTTTCAAGCTCCTTTTTCAGCGCTTCCCTCATGTCCTTGAGCCTACGGTAGATTGTATTATCGCTCGTGCCAAGCATTTTGGCAATAGCCGCGACCGAGTCGGAGTAATAATACCGACAGACAAAAATAAAGGAATCTCTGTCGGAAAGCGCGCGCAGAAATTTGTTGAGCACGACGCTTATGCATCTTATCATATACTCCTCTTCCACCGTGTTTCCGCCACCGATACACTCGTCAAGCTCGTCAAGTGATACCATAAGCTCGGACGGGATACGTCTTGCCGCGGTCTGCTTTCTGAATTTCTGAAGCGCAAAGTTTCTGGTTATCTTCGCCAAAAAGACCTGAAACGCACTCGGACGCTTCGGCGGAATCGAATTCCACGTGCCGAGATAGGTATCGTTGAGGCACTCCTCGCTATCCATATCGTCACGCAGAATGTTGTAGGAGATCGTGTACAGATATCTTCTGTACTTTACGTCGGTCTCCTTGATGGCTTGCTCGTTTCTGTCCCAATAAAGAGCGATGATCTCCTCGTCGGTCAGAATCTTCGTTGGATTTTTCGTGTTGTTTTCGCTCATTTTAATTTCCATTCCGCCGCCATCGGCGGCACAAATATTAATTGATGAATTTTGCCCAAAGGGCAAAATTCGCACGTGAAAAAGCATACTTTACCTTTAGATGGGAGTAACTTTCACGCAACTCTCCGTTGAGTTTTTATTCTTCCTCAATAATATATGATGCATTTTTTGGAGATTTGTGTCATATTTTATATTAATTTTACCATATTTATTTCTAAAAAACAATCTTTTTTCCAAAAAGAGTTGTTTTTGCCGAAAAGTGTATGGGCACGCAGAGGGAAAGCCTTGACAGGTAGGGCTTTCCGTGGTATACTGATACCATTAAAGGTTATATAATCGAAAGGAAAAGAAATATGAACACAACCGAAGCTCTCGAACTGTTTTACACCTGGCAGGCAAAGCTCAGCGCGTATAATCACGCTATGTCTCTGATATATTACGACGGCGCAACTGTGGCACCCAAGGGGACCGCAGCGAACCGCGGTCGAGCACTCTCTGTACTCAGCGAGGAGACCTACAAGCTCTCGACAAGCGAGGAAACGATCTCCCTGCTCTCTTATCTCGACGATCACCGAGACGAGCTCTCTGAAAAGGATGCACGCATGGTCTATCTCGCACTCAAGGATATAAAGGAAATGAAAAAGATCCCGATGGACGAATATATCGCGTACGAGGAGCTTTTGGTCGAGGCAGACGACGTCTGGCACAGAGCCAAGGAGCAGAGTGATTTTGCCCTTTTCTGCCCCGTGCTTGAAAAGATATTTGACACGCAGAAAAGGTTTGCTAATTACTGCGCCCCCGAAAAAGAGCCTTACAACTACTGTCTTGACAAATACGAAAAGGGCTTGACTATGGACGCGTGCGATGAATTTTTCGCGGAGCTCAAGGCGAAAATAGTGCCTCTTATCAAGAAGATAGGCGAGGCGCAAAAAATTGATGATTCCTGCATCAAGGGTTACTTCGACGAGGCTTCGCAGGAGAAATTCTCTTACGAGCTTATGCGCACAATGGGCATCGATCTCGATCATTGCGGACTTGGAACGACCGAGCACCCCTTTACGACAAGCATCGGCTCTCACCACGACGTCCGCATTACCACGAATTACGACACGTCGAATCTTTCGTATTCTATGTTCAGCGTCATACACGAGGGCGG
Organism: uncultured Clostridium sp.; assembly: GCA_964594085.1. Classification (GTDB taxonomy): domain Bacteria; phylum Bacillota; class Clostridia; order Oscillospirales; family CAG-272; genus SVTX01. The sequence goes on along the minus strand of CAZQLJ010000179.1, from coordinate 590 downwards.
TCACGCGCTCTACGATATGAATTCTGCCGACGAGCTCGCATACACTCTGCTTGACGGCGGCGTTTCGATGGGTATTCACGAAAGCCAGAGCCGTTTTTATGAAAATCTGCTTGGCAGAAGCGAGGAGTTTATAAATTATATTTTTCCGAGGATGCAGGAATGCTTCCCCGAGCAGCTTAAGTGCGTTAGCGCGGACGAGGTGTACAGAGCGATCAATCTTGTTACTCCCTCGCTGATCAGAACCGAGGCGGACGAGGTCACGTATTGCCTGCACGTTATGATCCGCTACGAGCTTGAAAAGAGAGTGATCGGCGGCGAGCTTGCAGTAGCCGATTTGCCTGCCGAATGGAACAGGCTCTACAAGGAATATCTCGGCGTTGACGTGCCCGACGACAAGCACGGCGTGCTTCAGGACAGTCACTGGTCGGGCGGCGGCATCGGCTACTTCCCCTCCTACGCGCTCGGAAGCGCGTACGGCGCGCAGCTTCTTCACAAAATGAAGGAGACCGTGGACGTTGAAAAATGTCTCTCTGAAGGCAACTTTGCTCCCATCAACGAATGGACACGCGAGCACATCTGGAAGCACGGCT
>CAZQLJ010000178.1:0-3771 GCA_964594085.1 uncultured Clostridium sp. | reverse complement strand
TCAAAAAGCCTGCGGCTACCTTCAAAGAGATGGGTAAGGAAGTCTGTTCGCAGACCGAAGCAGAGAACGGGAATATCAAGCTCGTTGACGATGCGTCTGAGCTGATCGATCTGCGCCGCGGTAAAGAATTGGCACTCGTCCGCAATAATGACGTGGCAATCGCTATGTGCTTTGAATTCCTCAAACAGATCGATATCGGGAGTAACAACGTATGCCTGCTGTTCAAGACCTATTCGGGAACGGATAACGTCAGCACCGTCGCGAACGTCTATCGAGGGCTTGATCAGCCACACCTTCATTCCGCGCTCCTCGTAATTGAATCGTGTTATCAGCGCGTTAGCGGTCTTGGAGGATCCCATAGCGCCGTATTTAAAATATAATTTTGCCATTTTCTTAAAACCTCTGCATATACTCTGATGATCCAATTATACCATATTTCATCATTTTCGGCAAGTGCAAAAGTGAAAATATCTATTTTTTTATAAAAAAACGACCTTTCTGTTGAAAAGCAGGAAAAAATATGCTAAAATAAGACGTAGGGTCGTTTTATGCCCGATAAGATAGAACACAAGGAGAATCAAAATGTCTGAATTTTTAGCTGCTGTAAAGGAAATAAGCCCAATACTCGTCTGCCTGCTCGTCTGCGCAGCGAAAATAATCGAAATAACCATACAATCACTCAAGACCTGTATGATGGTCAAGGGTCAGCGACTCAAGGCGGCGTGTCTTGGCTTTGTTGAGTGCACTATCTGGGGACTTGTCATCTCCACGCTCATCGGAACTCTTGGAGATAATCTTCTTCTGCTTTTGTTCTATTGCGTCGGTTATGCTACGGGACTTTTCCTCGGCTCGACCATTGAGAGCAAGATCGCCCTTGGTACGTCAAACCTTGAGCTTATCGCGAGCGACGACAGCACGAGCAAAATAACCGCATACCTCAGAGAGCGCAATATGGGATATACCGTTTTCGACGGACATGGCTCAAAGGACAAAATGAATATGATCTTCATCGTTCTTCCCAGACGCGAAACTCCCAAAACGCTTAAAGAAATACGAGCAGTTTGCGACAATAAGGTCTTTGTCGTTGCAAGTGAGGTCAGCAAATACGCAGGCGGCTACGGGATGGTGAAATAATATGAAAAAATACGTTTTGGCGCTCGACGAGGGCACGACCAGCGCGCGAGCAATACTCTTTGATAAAGAAGCAAACGTGGTATCCATGGCTCAACACGAGTTCCCGCAGTATTATACCCACGCGGGTTGGGTAGAGCAGGAGCCGATGGAGATATACGCAAATCAGTACGCGTCCCTGACCGAATGTATCGCCAAAAGCGGAGTTGATCCCGAGGAGATAGCCGCAGTTGGTATAACCAATCAGAGAGAGACCGTTGTGGCATGGAACAAAAACACGGGAAAGCCGATCTGCCGCGCGATAGTATGGCAGTGCAGAAGAACGGCGGATATCTGCCGCGAGCTTGAAGAAAAAGGCTTTGGCGACTACGTAAAGCAGACCACGGGTCTGCGAATTGACCCCTATTTCAGCGGAACAAAGATCAAATGGATACTTGATAACGTCGACGGCGCAAGAGAGCTTGCCGAGGACGGCGAGCTGCTCGTCGGCACGGTCGACACGTGGCTTACTTGGAAGCTCACCGAGGGTAAGGTTTTTGTAACCGACCGCACAAACGCGTCAAGAACGATGCTTTGTAACATACACACGGGCGAGTGGGACGAAAAAATGCTTGAAATTCTCAGTATTCCGCGAAGCATTCTCCCCGAGATCAAAAGCAGTAGCGAAATATACGGCTACTTTGAGTGTATGGGAACAAATTTGTGCATCTCGGGTATTGCTGGAGATCAGCAGGCGGCACTTTTCGGACAGTGCTGTCATAGCGTAGGAGAGGCAAAAAACACGTACGGTACCGGATGCTTTTTGCTCACACATACGGGAGAAAAAGCGGTCGAGAGCCATCAGGGACTTCTCACTACAATCGCCGCAGGAGAGCAGGGCAGACCGATAGAATATGCTCTTGAGGGAAGCGTTTTCGTGGGCGGAGCAGTTGTTCGTTGGCTGCGTGACGAAATGAAGCTGATAAATGATTCCGCCGAAAGTGAATTTTTTGCGAGAAGCGTTGAGAATAGTGGTGGCGTTTACGTTGTGCCTGCGTTTGCGGGACTCGGCGCACCCCATTGGGATATGCACGCGAGAGGAACCGTTGTCGGTCTGACCTCGGGCACGGGCAAAAATCACCTTATTCGTGCCGCACTCGAGTCGATAGCATATCAGACCGAGGACGTTATTTCGGCTATGAATGTAGATATGACGGCGATAGGCGGCGAGGGTGTCAGAAGCCTTAAGGTCGACGGCGGCGCATCGGCAAACGACCTGCTTATGCAGATGCAGAGCGATATTTCGGGCATCGAGGTAATCAGAGCGTCAAACGCTGAGGCAACCGCTGCGGGCGCGGCATATCTCGCAGGTCTCGCAGTCGGATTTTTTGAGAGCCGAGACGAGCTCAAGCAACTTGTGGGAGAAAGCAAGCGCTTCAATCCCGAAATGAGCACAGAGGATAGAAACAAAGCCCTCGGTGGATGGAAAAGAGCAGTAAAAGCCTGCCGAATCTTCACCGAGAACGAATAATTATAAAGTGAGGACAGAATTATGTCTTATACAAAAAGAGAATTTACAGTTCCGTCCTGCGACGGCATACATAAGCTTTCGGGAGTGGTCTATTTACCCGATGGCGAAAAACGAGGATTTTTCCATATTGTTCACGGAATGACCGAGCATATCGGCAGATACGACCGAATTATGACCGCACTCGCCGATGCAGGTTATATCTGCTTTGGCTACGATAACCTCGGACACGGAAAGACCGTCAACGATAAGAGTGAGCTTGGCTTTATCGCATCAAAGAAGGGATGGGACAAGCTTTGCCGTGACGTAAAAGTCTTTTCGGATGCGGTAAGAGCCGAATTCGACGGTGGAAACAATCTGCCGTATTATCTTATGGGTCATAGTATGGGCTCGTTCATCGTGCGCCTTTCCACCGAGAAATACGCTCGCCCCGATAAGCTTATCGTTATGGGTACGGGCGGTGCAAATGCCGCCGCGGGCGCGGGACTTGCCATCATAGCTCTCATCAAGCTTTTCAAGGGAGAGAGACATATTTCCAAGTTTGTCGACGACCTCGCCTTTGGTAGTTACAACTCGAAATTCAAGAGTGAAGAGAATTCAAAATCATGGCTTTCGACTGACCTCGAAACGCGCAATAAATATATCGGCGACGAGTATTGCACATTTAAATTTACAGTCAGCGCTATGGGAGACCTGATGCGTCTTTTGAAATATTCAAACCGCGCCGCTTGGTTTAAAAAACTGCCTCATATTCCCGTACTTTTGGTCGCGGGAGAGGACGACCCCGTCGGTAATTACGGCAAGGGCGTGCTTCAGGTCGAGGCAAGACTCAAAAAGCAGGGTCATACCGTCAAATGTATCCTTTATAAAGGCGGCAGACACGAGATCTTAAACGATTTTACTTACGAAACCGTTAAAAACGATGTAATTGAATTTATCGGCTGATTTTTACTAAATTCACACCATAGAGAAGCGGTGGGCATGTGCCTGCCGCTTTTTGAAAAAATACGGAATTTAATTTTCCAAAACGCTTGACAAATCATCGCTTTATGGTATACTAACATTTGTTTGAAACACAAGAGAACAGTGTGTTTGCAACTTTGATAATCGAGGTGTGGCTCAGTTTGGTAGAG
>CAZQLJ010000177.1:0-3777 GCA_964594085.1 uncultured Clostridium sp. | reverse complement strand
GCGCAGTTCCTCACGGGTTTTGTAGCCCATGCCCTCGTACTGCTTTGATACACCGCACACCACGGTATCTTCTAACGCAATCATTCTGAAATCCATTTCTTTTGCTCCTTTGATCAAAATGTGAAAGGAAGCAGGTGGATATACTTTGAGAGAACCGCCATCTTTGCGATAAACTGACGGAGTCATACCGTGTTGTTTCGCAAATGCTCTTGAGAAAGCCGTTGCGCTGTCATACCCATATTTCATAGCGATATCAATGATAGGCGTCTTGCCATGCTGTAGATCCTGCGCTGCGAGAGTCAGGCGTCTGCGTCTTACATACTCAGTCAGCGTCATACCGGTCATATAGCTGAAGAACCGAATGAAGCTGTCTGCAGTAACACAGGCAATGCCGGCTGCCGTATCAAGATCGAACTCTGCGCACAAATTCGCCTCGATATACGCAATGGCTGCGTTCAGCTGTTTTAGCATATTCATCTCTGCACCCCCCGCATATAGTTTATCAAAAGAGCTTTTAGAATGACTGACTTTCCCTGGGCAGGAATGATACCATTATAATTTCTTGCCCATGAACCGAGAGGGCATCTTACCATAGTTTACGATTCGGATTGCCTCGACGATTTCGTTCTTGCGGTTTTCGGCATCCGGCAGATCACATACAATATCATTAAGATCATACGGACCGTTTCGGAAGTGTCCGACTGATGCTCCGTGAAACTCACCGTCAATCAGCAGATATTGAAGGGGCTCATGGTCATAATCAAGCCCTTCTGTCATACGCTTGACCATTTCCTTCAGAATATGCTCGTGAGCTTTATAGATAAAGTCATTACGGTGAATAGCATAAACAAAGTTCATAACCTTGGGCTCATAATTTTCGAGCAGTTCAGCATCATTCTTCAGAATATAACCTGAGTCTGACGAAACCAAAATGCCTTCTTGGGCCAGTTCACCAACTGCCAATTTGATTTCTTTTTCGGGAATTTTATAAAACGACTTTGCCATCGCTGTATCAAACCATACGATTCTATATGCAAATCGCTGCAGCACGATTTTGAGTGCTTCCAGTCTGGTATATTTATCCGGATCTACTTCCGGGAACATCTCTACAAACTTATACCAGCCGCGATCCCATTCGCCATCATACTGATCCTCATAAATCAGAAACGCTTCCTGCAGGCGATGAAGAATCGGTGTGATCTGCTTTACAAGAAAACCTGTTTCTTCCTTGATCTGTTGAATATTAAAAGGGCCGGCTTTTTCGATAAGTTCAAGGATCTGCAGCTGCTCAACAGTTGGCTTTGTAAGGGGTTTCCGGTAAAGCGCCACGAACAACTCCATATCCTCCGGAACAATCCAACCCAAATTGCCACCGGCAAAACGACCTTTAATCAATTTGCGATCCAATTGACGGCCCCGGTTGAACGCTATGTCGTTGAAATCAGCGCGGAATGTAAGCGTGGGAGGTTGTCCAAAGCCATTCCAGTATACGTTTTGTCCCGGCTGGGTATCTCGATATAACTTTATGTATTCGTCTTCATCCGCCTTGTTTAGGAAGCATTGGCGCTCCATACGAAGAGAGATTATTTTAGCATCCATTTTCATTCGTTCCTCTCGACTCGGCATACCAACGCTTGCACTGCTCGATTCTGGCTCCCTGAGGAGTGTCGCCATGCTCAGGATCGCAGGAATACTGCATTAGAAGCTCACAAGGGATATCTGGGCATTCACCGCAATGCATAATGCCTTTGTCCTGACAACACACTGCAACGGGGCATTCCCCGTGGAAGGGGTGCCCATTTGTTTCTATACAACCACCGCAGCCGTAAGACTTTTTATATTCACATCCGGTGCAGTGCAAGCCGCATCTTGAATCAACCATATGTATTACCTCCATTTTTATAAGAATAACAACTCATTACCCTCAGGATCGTGCAGTATAAGCTCTCTACCGCCCCAAGCCGCTGTAAATGGCTGCTTGCACTCAATGCCGGCAGCAACAATGTTTTCATACACCTCGTCCAGTTTTCCGTTTGCAGAAAAGACAAAGTGATTACAAGCAATACTGTTATCGTCATCACCTTTGCGCCAGATCCAGATCATTGGCTCATCGGTTTCATCCCGCAGGGCCAGCGTTGAGCCGTACCACTTATCGTCCGGAGGAACTTCCTCCAGAACGCGAAAGCCGAGTTTCTTATAAAACTCGAACACTACTTCCGGCTTTTTACTGTAAATATTGATCCCACTGAACTTAAATTTCATAGAAAATACCTCCCGGTTTTTTCTATACTTTAACATATAAAACGTGACAACTGTGTGTCATGTTTCATATAAATTTTTTATCGAGTCCAGTGTGGATTTCATTATCTCAACCATTTCCGGAGGGCCAAGAACTTTTACTTTGTTTCCGAAACTCAAGAACCATTCCACAGCGCCTTTTTGCGTGGTAAATCCCCACTCAGTATACAGCATTCCGTCCTCCTGCACTGTGAAGCAGGTGTGTCCATACTCTTCGACCAATCTATATTTAACGGACGGGTCATAAATTGCGGGGATGATATAGTCATCCGTCATATGAGAACCGAATTGCTTTTTATCCTGCGGAATGTCCCGGGCAACAAAGGACTTATCTGCAATTTTTAGATTCCACAGGCGACGGAGCTTGTACATACGAAAATCCTGCCGTTCCTTACAAAATCCGAATACATACCAGTCTGACCATTTGAAAACGATTAGATACGGCTCGATCTGCTTATCTGCTTCGCCTTTGTTATAGCAGTAATGAAACGTGATGCATTTTGATTCTTTCATTGCCTGCTTTATAAGGTCAATTTTTGCTGCGAGGTCATCCTTATAAAATGAGGAAAGGTCGATGATCATGTTATCTGCCAATCTGATGGCAGAGCTGCCGCCAATCTTCTGCGCCAGCTTCTCTGCCGATGCGGAATATGAAACACTATCAAGCGATTTCAGACCCGTAAATATAGCGGCAAGCTCCTGCTCGGTAAACACAGTCGTATCAAGAGAAAAGCCATCCATGATGGATATACCGCCATTGGCACCTTGCGTGGTAACGATCGGGATACCGGCCTTGCAGATGTCCTCAATATCACGATTGATGGTACGACGAGATACCTCGAATTTTTCAGCGAGGTAAGGAGCCGTAACGATCTTTTTCTGTTGTAAGGTTGTGATTATCCCAATCAGGCGGTCAATTTTCATATGGCATCACCCTTATATTTGATTGCATTTATTTGCAAACTTTGTTTGGTAATCCGAAATCTCTTTGCATGGATATTCCGGGCATTTGCTGCAGAAATCTACACTATGTTTCTTGCAGCACTTTACAAAAGGACACGCTTTGCATAGCTCAAACACGTTCTTGGATCTACCGCCCTCACAGTTAAATTTTTCAAGAGGAATATCCATACCAAATCTCTCTTTATAAAAGCGCTGAGAGCGTTTTCGAAGGTGATCGTCGTTTCTTCGCGTCGCGATATAAGTGATGCACCTTGCGCAGTCGTGACCGCAATAACACGGCATGGAGAACAGCTTGCTGATCCGATGGGTGCTGTCTGTAATCCTTGTGATCTTATCCCAACGGTCAGATAACGGGAAATACACTCCGTCCTTTGCTGCAGCGCCCATATCCCAGGTTCCGTCAGTCTGCTGATTGGCCTTTAACCAGTCATAAGCAAAGGCTAGCTTATCTTTCCCAGACGCATATCGAGCGAGAAGCTCTATTGCTGCCAGATAACGGCTTGCCTTTTTGCTTTG
>CAZQLJ010000176.1:0-3785 GCA_964594085.1 uncultured Clostridium sp. | reverse complement strand
AGAGTCACAAGCTCGCTTCCCTCGGGGGTCTGCGTTGCGTAGATCGCGCCGCCGCTTGCCTGTGCCGTGTTATTTATAAAGGAAGTAGTCTTGACAGACGCCGAGCTGTTCAAAAGCTCGATCGCGCCCGCGTATTTGACTGCCGAGTTGCCGTCAAACGAGGAATTTTCAATATTTACGTCGGATCTGATGAGGTAGAACGCGCCGCCGCTTTCGGAAGCCTCGTTTCCGATAAACGAAGCGCCCGAGATATTCATTTTCGAGGTCTTGCCGTCCTCCTCGGGACCGTTGACGTAGATAACGCCGCCGCTTACGGCAGAGTTTCCTTCTCCGTCAGCCGAGCCGCCGAAAATATTCTCGCGCTCGCCGTCGGACTTGATCTCAAGATCACCTCTGGTGTAGATAAATCCGCCGCTACCCTCTTGTGAACAGTTGCCCTTGGCAACGATTCCGCAAATGACCGTGCTCGAATCAAAATACGTCCAGAGCGCACCGCCGTTGCCGCCCGACAGGTTGCCGTCAAAGACGGTATCGGTCAGAGTCATCTGTGACGACGACTCGGTACAGATCGCACCGCCGTAAAGCGTTGCCTTGTTGCCAAGGAAGCTGACCCCATTCGCCTCTACGACTCCGCCTGCGACGAAGATCGCACCGCCGCGGGAATCGGTCTCGTTGACGTTGGCACTGTTTTCGTTAAATTTACTGTTTTCAAGGGTTATCGTGCCGCGATAGGTCACGCTCTCGCCCGTGGTACTGTCGGTGACCGTAGACGAGTTGACGAAGATCGCACCGCCCTTGGTTGCCGTGTTGCCCTTGAACGCGGAGGAGTTGTCGCTGACTGCCACCTGCTCTCCTACGAATATCGCGCCGCCGTTAGCCGTTGCGATATTTCCTTCGAATACACTGTCGCCGCCTATGGCGAAATCAGTACACTCAGAGATATAGAGCGCTCCGCCGCTTCTCGACTCGTTGCCCGTAGCGACGAGTCCCGTGATAGTAGCGTTTGCTTCATTTATATACATAGCGCCGCCGCAGTTGGTCGAGCTGTTGCCCGTGACCGTTACGCCGTTTGCGGTAAAGCTCTCTCCCTCTACGGAGTAGATCGCGATCGCGCCGCCGTACTGCGCCGTGTTGTTTTCAAGCTTCGAATTCTTGATCGATACGGTCGCCGCGCCGCTTGCACCGACTGCGCCGCCGTATGTCTTGCCTCCGCTTACACCCTCGGGAGTAAGGAAGCCGTTGTTCTGGAACGTGGAATCCTCGATATCAAGCGTTGCGCTGACTACGTAGACCGCGCCGCCGAAGTTCTTGGTTCCCGAGCCGACAAGGGTGGCTTTGTTGCCGTCGAACAAGCAGCCGACGAACGAAAGTCTTGCGTCGGTGCCAGCGTAAGCCGCGCCGCCGTTCTCACCCGAAATATTCTCGTTGAACTTGCTTCCGTAGAACTTCGCGCCTCCGTATACGCAAGCCGCGCCGCCCTTATCCGACTTATTGCTCTTGAACGTGCTCGCCGCACTCGAAAGCTTCTTGTGGTCACCGTCGGAGTAGCTTCCCATACCCGATACGTAAAGAGCACCGCCGATAGATGCCGTGTTACCCTCAAAGGTACAGCTATTGGTGGTAACGGTAGCCTCTCCCACGTAGAGAGCGCCGCCGCGCTCGGTCAGGTAAGCTCCTTCCTCGATGCCGCCGTTATTCTTAAAGGTGACCGTATCAAGCGTGAGCGTATTGGAAGCGACCGCGTAGATCGCGCCGCCGTATACCGCCGTGCTGTTGGACTCAAAGTGAGTGTTCTTGACGGTCACTACCGTGTCGGTCGTCAGATACATCGCGCCTGCGCTGACCGATGCCGAGTTGGACTCAAAAACAGAGTCATTTATAACGATGTTGGTCTTCTTGGTCGCGTAGATAACGCCGCCGTGTCCGTAGGACTTCTTGACGACGACCTCGCCCGTCGATTCGTTGAGATTCTCCTCAACTCTCTGTACAGCCTCGTTCTCCTTGAAGGTACAGCCCGTGATATAGACCTTGGTAGCGGATTTCGGCTCATCCTCCGCCGCAGAAATAAGGATAACTCCTCCTCTGCCCGCCTCGTTGCCCTCAAAGTAACAATCGGTCAGATAGACCTCGTTGGTCGTGGTGTCCTCACCTATATAGTTCTGATAGATAGCACCGCCACTCTGATATGCGTAGTTTTCTATAAATCTCGTGTTCTCGAGGACCACGGGACCCGATGTCGAGATCGCACCGCCCACGCTGCCCTCGGCTCTGTTGCCCTCGAAGGTAACGCCGCCCAGCGCCATAAGGGGAGTGCGGTAATATCCGAGGTACGCGCCGCCGTGAGCGTCGGCAACGTTATTTCTGAACACAACGGTATCGTCGGCTGCTCCGCGACTTCCGAGGAAGACCTCGGCATAGGGGCTCTCCGAGGTAGCGATAGCGCCGCCCTTGTTGGTGGCTCTGTTGCCCTCGATCACACCCGCGTAGATCCTGACCGTTCTCTTGGTAAAGATCGCGCCGCCGCGGTTCGCCTCGTTGTCCTTTATCGTACCGCCGTACATATTGAACGTACCGAAGTTATAGATCGCGCCGCCGTAAGCCGAAAGCAGAGTCGTTCCGTCGGCTTCGCTTCCGATATCCTCGAGGTTGACCGAGTTGTTCGCGATCAGACCGCCGTACATATCGAAGCTTCCGCTTGTGATAAGGACTGCGGCACCGCCGACCGTGTACGTGTTGCCAAACTTGTCGGCGTACGAATGTACTCTCTCGTTTCCAACCTTTTTGTTGTTTACGATGCTCACACCGTCGTACATCTCAAGGATCGAGCTGTTGACAAGGCAGATCGCCGAGCCGTTGACCGAAACCGTAACGTTGTCGCGGTTACCGTCGATCGTGATATCGGACGAGCCGTCGGGCTTGCCGAGAATGAGCTCTGCAACACCGTTCTTAAGAACGTAATGCTTGCCACTCTCGTCCTGACCGACCACTATCATATCGCCCGCAAAGTCGGTAGCTCTGATCAGCTTGACCGCGCTGTCGGAATAAATAACGGTCTGTCCCGTAAAGTAAACGGTACGGTCAATAACTATGTCCTTGGTCAGATATATATAGTCAACGCCTGCCGCCGCGCGCTCGATAAGCTCGTCGAGAGTTTCGGTCGCATCGAGCTCCCAGGTAGCCGTGACGGTCATATTGCTGTTGACTGTTCCCGACGCGCTGAATTCCTTTCCGTCAGCATCGACCCAGCCTGCGAAGGCGTAGCCGATCTTTTGAGGCTCGGTCAAGGAATAAACTCCGTCCGCGCCGACTCCGACGGTCAGAGTGCCGCCCATTCCGTCGTTTACGGTGATAGTCCAGACCGCAGGGAGCTTTTCAATCGCTTTTTCCTCAAAATGATCGCAATTTTTACACTCTCTGCGCTCAAGACCCTCGGCGTTGACGGTAGGTGCAGTCACCTGCTCCCACTCGCCCATCTCGTGCTCGAGCTTCGGGAGCTTTTCGACCTTTTCATCTCCACAGACCGAGCAAACGTAGAACTTTTCGCCCTCGCTCTCACAGGCGGGTTCAAGAGTGACTCTTCCCTCGCCGTAATCGTGCTCGTGAGCCTCGGTTGTCTCCTCCGTAGTGGTCTCCTCGGTCGTACCTTCAGAGCTGCCTCCCGTGGTGGTTTCATCGGGACCGTCGGTAGTCGTATCCTCGGAGTCTCCACCTACGGTCGTATCCTCACCGCCGGGCTTGGTCGTATCCTCATCGCCGCCGTCGGTGGTGTCATCGGAGCCGCCGTC
>CAZQLJ010000175.1:0-3787 GCA_964594085.1 uncultured Clostridium sp. | reverse complement strand
GACTCAATCTGATCATCCAGACGATCTGCGGTACGGGAATCCGTGTGAGCGAGCTGCAATATATCACCGTCGAGGCATTAAAAAGTGGTGAAGCCATCGTGAATTGCAAGGGCAAAAACAGAAGGGTATTTATTGTCCCGGAATTAAAGAAAAAACTGCTCCGTTACGTGAAGGCGCAGGGAATTAGTACGGGAACGGTATTCGTAACACGCAGAGGAAACCCCGTGAGCCGTCATAGCATCTGGAAGGATATGAAGGAGCTTTGCGAGCAGGCAAACGTCTCTCCAAGCAAGGTTTTTCCGCATAACCTTCGACACCTATTCGCTCGTACCTTTTACGGTATCGAAAAGGATATTGCCAAGCTCGCAGATATACTCGGACACGCAAGCATCAATACGACACGCATTTATATTGTCACAACAGGCGCAGAACACAAGCGCAAGATGGAGCATATGAGGCTTATCATATAAAGAAAAAATCCCGATGCGAACACACCGAGACCAAAGACAACATAACGAGAGTTATGTGATATTAGATATCCGATAATTTTTTCAGATACATAGGAATTATACCACAAAGACGCTTAGAAATCAATAGGTTTGGCGAAATTTATAGGCTGACAAGATAAATTTATTAAATATTACCTAAAAAAATTGCGTGACAAAAACGCCTTTCGTACATTTTTTCAAAAAAATTACGGCGAAAGGCTTTTTGTTGCGCTCTTTTTTTGTTCGCATCAAAGCGAATTTGGTAACGATTCCCACTTTTTAACCACATAACTCTCGTTATGTCGCTTTATTAGTCCATGTGAACTGTTGTCCGTCCATAAAAAACAGAATCCTACGCAGATAGGACTTTTTTTAGGAAGTCGGTGTAGCGTTCACTAATTGCCTTCAAAAAAACAAAATTTCTCGGTTGCGAATGAAATGGAGGGGAGAACCGAATGAGGTACGAAGCGGAAATAAAAGAGCTTCTGATTGAAAATGCCATACATCTCATTGCCGAAGGCGGCTTCGAAAAAGCGACAACCAAGGAACTTACTCACAGCGGTGGACATTTGCCCGATTTTAAGATGAATGAGGTCTATATCTATCGATTCTTCAAAAGCAAGGAGAATTTGTATGAAGCGGCTTTCGTTCGTTTGGATACGGAGTTGTTCTACGCATTTAAGCATGGCGTTCAAATCGTCGGAGGTTTTGAGAACAGCAGAAACGATAAGCTGGGCAAATTTTTCTCGATGGCTTGGCAATTCATCCTGGGTAACGAAGAGCGTTGCCGTTGTTACGTGAGATATTACTATTCGATCTATTTCAAGGGACATTCCCGTGAAGCTCATAGAAAGCTTTTCGAGGAAATGGTTAGCGAAATGACTCCGCTCTTCAAGGAGGAAGCGGACGTCGAAGCTATATTACACAGTGTTTTTACCGCACTGTTTGATTTTGCCATTCGTGTCTATAACGGAGAGTTAGAGGATAGTGATATCAACAGACCCCATATCTTCAATGTGCTCTATGGCATGATGGCGACTTATCTGAAGGATTCGGTAAAAGCGTCATAGATTGCATAGGAGAAAACATTGAAAGACAAAAAGAAAAACGTAGAAGTAACAAAACCGCAGGAAAGCGGGAAATCTTGGTTTGTGGCAAACATCAACACTTGTATTGCGTGCGGCAGAGAGATCCCCGAGGGGATGCTTACCTGTATGGAATGCGAGATTGGAAAGTTTCAAAAAAGATGTACGATATGCGACAGACCGATTGCAGAGAGCGAGGCTATTTGCTCAAACTGCAAAGCTGTTATATTCCGTTCAAAAATTTAGGATTAAGATCCTGATACTATTGCGATTTTAGGAGAGGAGGACAAAGATGCCTAAAAGCAAACTAATGCGAATCATCTTGATTGCCGGAAGCGTGTTGATTATCGTCGGCGTTTCATTGATGGGCTGGATGCTCGCAACAGAAGATGAACGAGGCGTAATTGAAGTTAAGCTGGAGGATGGCAAAACAGAGTCGCTGGCATTTGAAGATCTCACTCTCGTGCCCGGTGAAGAATGTGAATACATAATAAAGCTTGAAAAAACAAGCGCAAGTAAATATGACTTGGAGCTTGATTTCGTTGACACTGACGAGAAAAAGACGCTGAAAGATTTTGCTCGTGTGAAGATTATTGCAAACGGTGAGGTTATTTTCGATGATCTTCTTGCGGATGCCTTTGAAAATGAGAAAATTATCTTACCCGTTGACTTTGACGAGGGAAAGAACACAGAGCTGAAGATTGTGTACTATCTCCCCCTTGAAGTCGGAAATGAAGCAAAAAAAGCCGAGGCTGTTTTCGAACTGCTTCTTACGGCAAGTAACGAGTGAGGTAATCTATGGATAAAACAAAGATAAAAAAGATAGGTAAAATAGCCCTTGACGTACTTCTTTACATATTTCTTGCAATTTGCATTTTCTCGGTGTTCGTTACCGTGTTATCGAAAAGGGATTCGGATGGTGCCGCCGAAGTCTTCGGATACCAGATGCGCGTAGTCACTTCTGATTCAATGTCAGAGAGTGAATTTACCGACGTATCCAACTATAAGATCAAGGATATCCCGATTCGATCTATGGTGTTCGTAAAGGTAATGCCCGACGATCCTGCCGAGGCTGACGAATTCTATCGTAGCCTGAAGGTAGGCGACGTGCTGACCTTCCGTTACGTTTACACAACGCAGGTAACGATCACCCACCGTATCACGTCAATCACCGAGAAGGAAACCGGAGGCTTTGTTATTGAGCTTGCGGGTGACAACAAGAGCTCCGAGGACGGTCAGCTCACGCAGGTAATTGACACATCGATTCCCAACAATACCAACTACGTAATCGGTAAGGTTACGGGGCAGGCATATCTGATCGGACTTATTATGAGCTTCCTGATGCAGCCCGTGGGAATCATCCTTCTAATTATTGTACCGTGTTTTATTATTATCTTGCTCGAAGTCTTGAAAATCGCAAAGGTGCTCGGCGCGGACAAAAAGAAACGGGAGCAAGAGGAGAAAGAGAAGAAGGACAATGAACTCGAAGAGCTTCGCCGTAAGCTTGCGGAGCTTGAAAAAGAAAAGACCGAGCAGACTGCCTCGCAACCTACTGCGGCAGATACAAATGACAACGAAGGAAGCAAGGAGGATAAGACGGAATGAACGTATTCGTAATCATTTTTATGATCGTTGCGACGGTCTTTGCATTAGCCACTCTCGGATACGTAGCCGTTGACGTCATTCTTGAGATAAGGAACAAAGAAGAACCCAAGGAAGAGAAGAAGGGAGAGCCTGTTGTCGTGGCGGCTCCCATTGTTGATGCTGCTCCCGAGGTCATGCCCGAAATTGTAGAGCATATCGACGCGGAGGAGGCAGATGCCATGATCTCCGACAGCTTGGCAATGAAAACCGCAAACTACGAAAGCGGAGCGGGACACGGACAGCAGGGAATTATCAATATCGGTGTGCTTGACCAGAATTTTGAGGCGCACGACGTTATTACACTTGCAGTTTTGAAGGAAAAAGGACTCATATCTTCCAAGGTTGGCAGAATGAAAGTTCTTGCCGACGGAATGCTCAATAAGCCGCTTACAATTAAATCCGAAAGCTATTCCATTCAGGCGATCAAAATGATCGAGCTTACGGGCGGTACGGTTATCATTCTTAAAGATTGAAGCCGCTGGTCTTCAGCGTTTCAATACAAAAATCTGTAAGAAAGGAGGAGTGACTATGAAAAGTACGAACAGAAAAAGGGCTTTGCTTGTTTCCGCT
>CAZQLJ010000174.1:0-3809 GCA_964594085.1 uncultured Clostridium sp. | reverse complement strand
TCCTTTGTGTCGGTAAAATAATTGATAAAGTTAATGTTTTCTTCCGGGATGCCATAAGCAGTAAAGCCTCCAACGATCCCGTTGTGATATTTGCCACATTCCTTGCTATACAAAGCATTCCAATCTGACAAGGATTTTACACGGTTGTCTCTAAAAGAGAATGCCACGACCGCAACAGAATGATTTGGCTGTATGTAGTTTTTTAATTCGTCATAGAGCCAGGGAGCATCTATATCAAATCCTTCAAGTAAAATGTTAATCATCGTTTTCTGCTAAACCTTTCTGTTAAAGAATATTCTCCTCTATAAACTTGGCTACGCCGTCCATATCATTGCTGTCAATAATTCGATCTGCTATGTCAAGAACGGAAGGGATGGCATTAGATACAGCCACACCAAGTCCGCAGTTCTTTATAGGTTCTATATCGTCGTTATCATCACCAAAATAGACAGCCTCACTCGGAGAAACACCAAAGTGGGAGAGCATTTGCTTGATGCCGTTCCATTTCGTAGCTTCGTTGCTCATAATTTGGATAAGATCATTATTGGCGATGGTGTGGTACACATCATCGGTCAACGTGGTTTCAATGCCCTCATATAGCGGTTTCTGTTGGCTGCTTGCCAGTATTTTATAGAGGATGATGTTCTCCGGTAATGTCGGAAACTTATCCCAAATGACAGGCTCCCAAACCGGAATGTCTCTGTTAGAGTACAGACCTTTGCTTGTTTCTATGGAGAGAAATACATCCGGGTATTGCAAAATAGCAGACAGTATTTTTTCTCCGCTTTCACATGAGATTCCAATCTCCAATAGCTTTTGATGGAGTGAAATGACGGCTCCGTTCGTGGCGGTTATGGCATCAAAGCCGATCAAGTCGTTGTAGATCAGAATATCTCTTAAAGGTCTTGCGCTGGCAGCCATAATAAGGATTCCATGATCGTGGCACTTCTTGAGAACAGCTATGGTGTGTTCGGATACGCTTTTGTCGGTATGCAGCAATGTTCTGTCTAAATCGGTAATTATGGCTTTCATGCGCTCCTCCTTTGTTTTATAAGGGTTTCTTTGCCAAGAACAGAATGAATGTATCGTTAAATACTACCTTGTTCCCAGCTTCCAACACGGTTTCTCTCAATCCATCGAAGAATTTACTTCTGTATGGCTCTGGAATAACTATGTGATCGCAATGCGTTCCACAGAACGCAACATATTCATCAGCCGTAAATTCTCGTTTTCCATAGAACTCACGTTTCTCAAAATCAACATATCCATAATTCGGAGCGTTGGAGTATTTGAACGAGCCGTGCTTGTATTCCGTATCCGGTTTGAAATACTCGGAATACACTTTCTGAATTTTATTAAACAGTTCTTCGTTGGGTGTTTTATAGTCGCCTTTGGTAAGCATCATTGCCAACGTTCCACCGGGCTTCAATAAATCAAAAGTCTTAGGAAAAGCGATTTCTTCCGGAATCCATTGGATTGTCGCTGCAGAATAGATCATATCGAATTTCTGATGTCCAAAATCGTGGGTTATGAAGTCATCATTTACGATGCTAAAGTTCGGGTATTGACTATACTTGTGTTTCATCATTTCAAACAAGTGCTCACCGAGCTCAATGGCGTTGTAATCACAGCCTGTGCTCAGTATAGGATCTGTTGCCTGACCGGTACCTGGCCCAAGCTCCAACACTGTCTTGCCGGGACCAATTCCGGCATACTCAATCAAATCCGAAAACAGTTCCGCACTGTAACGAGGTCTGTACTTATCAAACTGATCGGGTATCGTATCGAATACTTTTCTGAATTCCATCTTGATTTCGCCTCCTTATATCAAGTGTTTAATTACTAATATCCAATTCCTTCTCCAGAACGTCCGCAAAGCGTTGTATTGGCTCCGCAAGCGTTTCTGCGTAGTCGAAGGTCTGTTTATCGTCCCTGTATTCCAACGGACTTCTGCGAACCTCCAGAGCAATTCTGAGGGCATCTGGGTCCGGGCAGAGGTTGTTATCTAATGCCCAGTCTGCAGCATCGGTCTTTGCTATGATCTTGCCGGTGCGCAGCGTATAGATGCATCGTGCAATATCCAGCATCCAACCAAACGAGTAGAAGCTACGTCCCGTCTTCTGCACATATTTTCTTATGGTTTCATAATGGTGCTTTACATCGGCATACAATTCACCGAACTCAGGTGCCTTCAGCTGATTTCGGATGTCCTTGCCGTATAGTAAAACACTGCTTTCGATCAGTTCCGTCATACCGAAGCTGTCGAACATATATGTATCGGTTATTCTTTCGCCACTGGTACCCCAATAAACTACACGGTCTGCCATTCCGGTGAGAAAGGCATCCAGTGTTAGCATTCCACCTTCAAAGGAACGGTAATATGGATTGCCGGGTTCTTTCTCAAGTAGCGCTTGTCGTAGACCAACAAGTTTTTGAGCCTGTTCTTCCGTAATCTGTTTATCCGTCAAAACCAAGATATCAATATCGCTCCATCCCAGTCTGAAGTCATTCAGAACAGAGGAGCCATACAGGTAAACTGACGGTTCATTGCCTTGCAGTATGCTTCTTATTTCACGCACCATTTTATTGATCGTGATTTGTCTGTCTTTACGCTCCGAACCTGCAGGATGAAGAACGTACTTCTGATTCGGATAATCCATCTCCTCGATCAGAGCATCCTCGACAAATCCGTATTTCTCGTATAGTGCTCTCGGGGCAGGGCCTTTCTCATCATCGACTCTAAAAGTGGAAACCGATATTTCTTTTGTTTTATCCAGATTACGGAGAGCTTCGTCCATAAGCATAGAAGCAACTCCGCGTCGGCGATAGTCGGGAGAGACGGCAAGGTAGCAAATCATATTGTGTCCGCGTGAGAACAGCATGACACCCGCAATCTCGTTTCCTTCTTTGACACAGATAGCCTGTTGCTTACCCATAAATCTGAGAACGGTGGCTTTATGATCATCCAGCTTCTCCTGAGTCTCAAGGCCGGGGAAATTCCATCGAACCTGTGTTACAAGACTCATCCAATTTTCGATATCTTCGGGTACTCCAAAAAAGAGCTGCACAGCATTTCGCCTCCGTTCGTAAGTCGTTTTATCCTCAAATCAACCGTTTTGCCCATGGATATAAAACTCCACAATAAATATAGCACAAAAATGTGAAAAATTCTACCACTTTTGCCAAGTAAACAGTAAAGGCGGGCGTGCATCGTTCATAATGCACGCCCGCTTGTCGCAGGCGTTCACGGATAGAACGTGTTTCCGCTTCCTTATGGAGCAGATTCGCCACATCTCGTTTGCTGTCGTGCTTCATTAGCGGATTGTATTTCTCACCGTAGGCAGCTTTCACACGGTCAACGGCAGAGCGTTCCTTTTCCTCACGGACGGCAAGCTGGGCATCCATCAGCTCGGCAGCATCCAGATCGGCGGTTTGCTCTTTCTGCTGGGCGTACTGCTTCAAAGCATCGTCCAGCTCGGCAGAATATTTTGCCTCCTGCTCTGACAGCTTTTGCAACGCACCCTCCATCGTGGCAATTTCTTTCTTCATGGCAGAAATACCCGCATCATCGGCACAGTCCAAAGAGCGAAGCAGCATTTCCTTTTCGGTTTTCAGTTCCTCGATTTCCTCGGTCAGTTCGGTAATGCGACAGGTAAGATCGTGCAGCTTGGGTATCTGATAAAACGGCGTTTCCTTTTTATCTGCAATCAGAGCTTTCCGTTCCTTTGATTTCTCCTTGATCTGCTGCACCAATTCCGGATAGCGTTCAAGCTCCGTCTTGACTAACTTGACACGTCTGCCAACGCCTT
>CAZQLJ010000173.1:0-3820 GCA_964594085.1 uncultured Clostridium sp. | reverse complement strand
CGTTGGATCATAGTGATGCAGGAGACGATAATCTTATACTTATGAGCAAAATGCCGAGGTTTGTTGAAGAAAAGTTGGGTATAGCAGGAGATTTTTACGTTTACCGAGATCATCTCTATGAAAATACTGTTTCAAAAGAAAGAGCTATAGAAGAAGGCAGGCCAACTAAGCGAAGGAAAAAAGATATTCACTTCCACAATCTGGGTGAAGAGCGCATAATAGAGGCAATAATGTCTATTAACGATCCCGTTATGATGATCGAAGATAAGACGCCTGACGGAAATCCGGCTGTATTTATGGTTTTGAACGTTTTTGATGACGATGGCGCTCCTCTGTATGCGTCGTTAAGTTTTTATGCCGACAGAACAATAAACGGTCGTTTTGAAAAACGACCTCACATAGTGTTAACGATTTCTCCAAGACCATTTTGGTCGCAAGGTGGTTCACGAGATGGATATGCGGAATTGATTGCCAAAGCTGTTGAAGAAAAGCGAATCCTTTCGTATGATAAGAAAAAAGGGAGTGTCCTGTCAGTGATCGCCCAACACGCGAGGCTGGGAAATATAACAGAGGCATCCCTCAATGATAGTATAGCACGATTTAAAAAGTTTGTCAAGGAATTTAAAGAAAAAAATAAGATAAACTATGATCTTGCGGATACGAAATACGACCTTGCGGACGGTGAGGAGAAAAAGTCCAAAAAGGCGGGCGAAAAGACCGCAGAGGAGAAAAGGAGCACGGCGAGAAAGAGCGCGACGGTCGTGAGCGAGTATGCGAAGAGATATTCTCGCGAATTCGGTCTTGACGCACGTGCGAGCGAAAAGATAGCCGCAGAGCTTGAGGCTATTGAAGACGAAGAATCTCTCAAACGCTTGCGTTTGATCGTTTGGCTTTAAACAAAATATAAGAATTTGCCCCCCTCTTAACATACAGTTAATAAAACAGTGATAAAATAAACAATAGAAACGCATATTTAAGTCAAAAATGCGAATAAAATCGAAGAAGGGTAAAATTATGTCAGAGAAAGTTCTTATTATAAGCGACAGCACGGCGGATCTCAGCGATGAGCTTATAGAAAAATATGAAATTAAGATCATTCCCTTGAACGTTACCGTAGGCGGAAAGGAATATACCGACGGAGTTGATATCAACCCCGATATGATATACGAAAATTACGAAAAGACGGGTCAGCTCCCCAAGACCGCGGCAATAAATATCGCAACCTTTACGGATATTTTTGAAAAATACACTGGTGAGGGATATTCGATCGTCGTCTTCACGATAAGCGGAGAAATGTCAGCGACCCAGAGCAACGCGCGTATCGCCGCAAGCGATTTTGAGAACGTGCACGTGGTCGATACGAGAAATCTTTCAACGGGCGGCGGCTTGTTGGTTCTTACCGCGGCAGAGCTTGCCGAGCAGGGAAAGAGCGCAAAGGAGATAGCCGACGAGTGCACTCGTCTTGCAGGTTACGTTGACGCATCGTTCGTTATCGACAGCCTTGAGTTTTTGCACAAGGGCGGCAGATGCTCGGCTCTTGCGGCTCTCGGCGCAAATCTGCTTCAGCTCAAGCCCTGCATTACCGTTAAGGGTGGTAAAATGGGAGTAAATAAAAAGTACCGTGGCAAGTTTGCCGCCGTTCTCCCCACGTATATTTCTGACCGTATGGGCGACGCAAGCGATATCAATATCGATAAGGTGTTCGTCACGCACGCAGGCTGTGACCCCAAGATCATCGAGCTTTGTGTAAACAAGGTCAAGGAGATCGCGCCCGAAGCCAACGTTATGATCACCCGCGCAGGCTGTACCGTTTCCTCGCACTGCGGAAGAAACACCCTCGGAGTGCTCTTTATCAAGAAAACTCCTGTGTCTGCTCAATAAAACAAATGACAAAAAGCACTTGTTCGCAGGTGCTTTTTCTTATTACCTAAAAATCATTTTTCACTATCGATTTTCCAAATCTTATTGATTTTGATCTGATAATATGATATCATATTATCATAATAAAGACTGCAAAAGGAGTCAAGCGTGAAAGTTTCTTCTATTTACATTGAAGTATGCTTTTTCACGCGCGAAATTTGACTTTGCGGCAAAATTCATCGATTACTGTTTGTGCCGCCGTTGGCGGCGGAATGGAGATTAAAATGAAAAATCCAACCTGGCAAAGACCGAAAACCACCAAAGCATATCTTCATAGACCGTTATCCGAAAGAATAGCTCTGCTTTGTCCCGATTTTAAGATACTTGACCTGCCGCTGCTCGACAACGGCATTCACGTAGGACAGCACGGCGTCGGACTGCTCGTTTTGCACGGCGACGACATGGTCGGATTTGACCTTGACGAAACCAAATATCGCCCCGTTGAGTGCGGTCTGCCGATATACGAGGTCATAAATCACGGCGAGTGTCTGACCAAACTTGAGGCGTTTGCGGGCGACGAGAGAAACCCGACCGTATATTTCAAGGTAACGCTTATAAACGACTCGGACAAGGCGGTGCAGAGCTGCGTCGGACTTATGGCGCGCTCGGGTCAGGAAAAATATATGGTCAATCAGCACCAAGAGGGTTATTGCCCTTACCGCCCCAACGAGAAGAATTGGTATATGCTCAAGCGCACGTGGAAAAAGGTCACAGACAACGTAGCGGCGAGCGATATGGGATATCTTTGTGTCAATGGCGACGTCGAGTGGATGGATCACTCCAAAAACGGCCATAGCTTTGCCGCCGCAGACTATTTCCGAGTCAACTATTGCCTTGAAGCCGGAGAGAGCTTGTCCTTTACGGGTGCTCTCCGCGCAAAAGATGAGATAGCAGACTTCGATTACGATATAAAACGTGCCGAGGCGGTCGAATTTTGGCGTCAGACGGCCGAAAAGATAACGACCCTGCCAAATACCGACGACGAAAGATATCTCGGCATATACAAGCATTGTGCCGTTCAATGCATGCAGATGCTCGCACGCTACGAGGGGCAGGAGACTGTTACGGTGCGTCAGGGCGATATCGCGCGCTTCGTTTGGCCATATGAGGGCGCGCAGGTGCTCGTAAATCTCGAGAGTGCAGGCATAACCGAATACAGTGCCGACGCTTACCGAGGATATTTTGACCGCTGGCTCGTCAAGGACGGCGAGGACAAGGGCAAGATAGGAAGCACTGCGGGCTGGGACAACTTTACAGGCTCGGTCATCTGGGGACTTTCGGAGCATCTTAAGAACGTCAACAGCAGAGAAGAATTCGAGGAATTCTTACCATATCTTGTCGATATGCGCGATTGGATCGAAAGAAAGAGAATGTCGCCCAGAGAGAATGGATTTGAGCGTTTGTTCCCCGCGGGAGTAGGCAGCGACTGGTCGGAAAGAGGACAGTTCTGGACCTTTACCGATAGCCATAACTGTATGGCATTGCGTTCGATGTGCGAGGCGCTTAAGATGTACGGCTCTGACGAATACGAGCGCACCAAGGCAATGTACGATGATTACAGCAAGACGATCTGCGACATCCGCGACGAGCTCTTCCGCGGACACGAGAACGACGAAATATATATCCTGCCTCACATGCTTGGAATACCTTTTGAGGACAGCGAAAACTACAGCTATTATACCGACGGCGCACCGTATTTGCTCTACACGGGCTTTATCGAGCCTGGAAGTGACATCCACAAGAAGATGGAGGCATTCTTCATCAAACGCGGTCAGTTTGAAAAGGGACTAACGGGAAGAATGACGAGCTGTGCGAGTATGTGGGATGAGGCTTACTTCGGCGGCTACGGCGACGTGTGGTACGTTATGCAGAGCGAGACCTATTGGATAAAGATCTGTTG
>CAZQLJ010000172.1:0-3847 GCA_964594085.1 uncultured Clostridium sp. | reverse complement strand
CCCTTATTTCATCAACGCGGGAATGATCAAGACGGGTAGCGACATCGCGACTCTCGGTGAGTTCTATGCGAGAGCTTATTTTGAAAAGCTTGGCAAGAAGAACGCCGTGCTTTACGGTCCTGCGTACAAGGGAATTTCTCTGGCTGTTTCGGCTGCTGTCGCACTTTCGAAGAACGGACTCAACGTGCCTTTCTTCTTCAACAGAAAGGAAGTCAAGGATCACGGCGAGGGTGGTGTTTTCGTAGGCTACGTGCCCCAGGCGAACGAGGAGATCGTTATCATTGAGGACGTTATCACGGCAGGTACTGCTATCCGCGAGAGCATGGAGATACTCTCTCACCTTGAAGGCGTTAAGGTTGCGGCTACCTTTATTATGGTTGACCGCAAGGAAAAGGGTCAGGGTGAAAAGGGCGCTATGCAGGAGATCGAGGAGCAGTTCGGATTCCCCGTATATTCCGTAGTTGACGTTTACGATATTATCGAATATCTTGAAGAGGACGAAAAGAACGCGGAAAACGTGCAGAGAATAAAGAATTATCTTGCCGTCAACGGTGCAAAGGCATAATTTGCGCCGAGAAAGGTGAAGTATGAAGCATCTTATTGATATTCAGGAGCTGTCCACGGTAGAGCTTGCAGAGATGATAGCGACTGCCGAGGATATTATAGCCAATCCGCAAAAATATGCCGATGCGTGCAGAGGCAAAAAGCTTGCGACGCTCTTTTTCGAGCCGTCGACAAGAACACGTCTTTCCTTTGAGGCGGCAATGTACGAGCTCGGTGGAAACGTACTTTCGGTATCGAGTGCGAATTCGTCGTCTGCGGCGAAGGGCGAAAGTATTGCCGACACGGCAAAGACAGTATCCTGCTACGCTGACATTATAGCTATGCGTCATCCCAAGGAGGGCGCTCCCTTGGTCGCGTCTATGAACGCGTCTATTCCCGTTATCAACGCGGGCGACGGCGGTCACAACCACCCCACGCAGACGCTTGCCGATCTTTTGACTATCTGGAGAGAGAAGAGAAGATTTGACAATCTCACGATTGGTCTTTGCGGCGACCTTAAATTCGGACGCACCGTGCATTCGCTGATCAGCGCAATGTCGAGATATTCGGGAATCAAATTTGTGCTCATTTCCCCCGAGGAATTGAAGCTCCCCAGCTACGTCAGGGAGGAATTCATCGTCTCGAAGGGAATCGAGTACAAGCAGACGACCGATCTTATCGAGGTCATGCCCGAGCTTGACATTCTCTATATGACGAGAGTGCAGAGAGAGCGTTTTGCAAGTGAGGACGAGTATATGCGTCTTAAGGACAGCTATATTCTCACGCCCGACAAGCTTGAGACTGCCAAGTCTGATCTCTCTATTCTTCATCCGCTGCCCCGAGTTAACGAGATCGCCGTTGCTATCGATGACGATCCCAGAGCTTGCTATTTCAAGCAGGTTCTTAATGGCAAGTATATGAGAATGGCTCTGATCTTGAAGCTTTTGTCGATGAAGGATAGTGCTTGTAAGGCAGATGATGAGGGTGAGCTTGTAATTGACTCTATTCAGTGTCAAAATCCTCGCTGCATTACTTCGGTAGAGCAGGAGCTGCCCCACGTTTTCAAGCTGGTCGACAAGGAGCATGGAATTTATCGTTGCATTTACTGTGAGAGCAAGGCGAAATAAGACTTGTTTTTGGGTTTGAATAAAGGAAAAACGGCACTTTGGTGCCGTTTTTTCGTTTGCTGATTTAATTCAGAAGATCTATACACTCGTTTTGTGCCATTGGGAAGGCTTCGAGTGTTGAGCCGTCGAGGTTGGCGGATTTCATTCTGACGCCGCGGAGCTTGCGGCAGTCGTAGGTGGTGAAATAATAGGTCAGGCTCTCGGTGTCCATACATGCGGTATATTCGGTGCGGAGCTTTCTTTCGTCGGCTTGGAATAGTCCTGCGGGCTGATTGACAGTGCTCATGATATGGAAAAACCGCGAGATCGCTTCGATTTCTCCGTCGCACTTATCGGTGTGATTTTTGGCGTTTATCGCTCTGACGAAGCGAGAGCTCGAGGAGAGGTCTCCGAGCATTGGTCTCCCGCGCTCCTCGAATATATAGCATTGGGTGGGGAATTCGGGGGCATTTGTCAGTACACCGTAGGGGTTGTCGTATATCTTCAAGCCGTCCTCGACCGACTCTATGACGAAGGACATTTTTCTATCGCCTATAATCCAATGGAGAGGAGTTGAGGGTAGAGATTTTGAAAAGCTTTCGGGGGTTATATTGACGTTTTCCACAGCTTTTCTTGCGTTTTCTGCGCTTTTAAAATTGCAGAGCAGCCAAGGAATAAGCTCAAAGGACGCGAGGTTTTGTTTATCAGACTTTACTTCGTGATAGGTGGTGAGCTCGGGGAGGCGGAGGGCTGCGGCGCACAGCCCCTTTTCGTTCATCGCGTCGTAGTAAAGCGGTGTGTTGTCGACTACGTGCGCCGCGCCCATGATTGCGTGATGCTTGCTCACGCTTCCTTGATGCAAAAAGTTGAAGGTGAAGCCGCGCGGAGCGATCACTACCTGCTCGCCGAAGGATCGTTCAACGTCCAAAGTTCTGCCAAAAAGTCGGTTATCGTTTATTGCCGTACACATAAAAACTCCTTTTTTATTTATTATGGACGGAGATTTTAGGAAAAATACAAGAGGAACGTCGGTATATAAAAAGTCCCGAGCAGTACGCTCGGGACTTTCGTAAATATAATTATTTATGCCAAAGCAAGTAAGCCGACCTCGTTAAGCACGAGGAGGAGCATATACAAGGCGTATATTGCAAGGAGAGCAAATCCCTGCCATTTTTTGAATCTTCCTTGAATGATGGTGGGTACGATTGCAACCGCGCACGCGGCGATACAAACGGGGAAGTCGAAGATAAGGTTGATCTTTTCAACGGGGAGTGCTTGTCCGTTTATTACCGAGCACAAGGGAAGAATAAGAGTTGTGTCGATAATGTTTGCACCGATGATGTTACCGACAGAAAGGGAATTTTCCTTCTTACGAATGGCGGTAAGAGTGGTGACAAATTCGGGGAGCGACGTTCCGAGGGCTATTACGGTGAATCCTATGATGGTCTCGCTGATGCCGATCTCCGTAGCGATCGTTTTGCCCGAGGAAACAAGGAATTCTGCGCCGAATATGATAAACGCTGTGCCGAGAACGAAAAAGAGGATCTTTGAAGGAATTTCTTTTTTCTCATACGCGTCGATAGAGTCTGACTCTGCGCTCTTTTTGCCTTCGATGACGTTGCTTACCATAAATATGATGAAGATCGTCCAAAGAACAAATGCAGACCAAACGGGGAGGGCTCCACTCAAGGAAAGGAGTGTAAGTCCTACGACTGCGGCGAGGAGAAGACCGCCCTTTATTGAGAAGTCTTTTCTTTTGATAACGCCCGCCATAGCAACGAGAGATACGCCCATAATCAGCGTCGTATTAGCGGTGACCGAGCCGACCGCGTTTCCGATAGCAAGCTGTGCCGAGCCGTTCATAGCGGCTCTTACCGAGACGAGCAACTCGGGGAGCGTTGTTGCAAAGGATACGATCGTTGCGCCGACTACAAATTTGGGTATTCCGGTCGCTTCGGCAAACCAAGATGCCGAGGCAACGAACCAGTCGCCGCCCTTTATCGTGAGGATAAGTCCTACGACAAAAATTACTGCGGCAACCGCCAACAGAGCGCCGCCTGTAAGCGAGCCGAAAAGAGTGAATCCGAAAAATTCCATTTTTTCCTCCAGATAACAAAAATCCAAGCATAGCCGTAGCCATACTTGGTATTTCCCAAAAAGCACAGACTACACGCGGGATATGCATGTGGTAATCCCTT
>CAZQLJ010000171.1:0-3851 GCA_964594085.1 uncultured Clostridium sp. | reverse complement strand
GAAAAAAGAGCTTGAAGAACAGAAAAAGCGCGAGGAGCTCGGCAAATGGAAATAACACTTGAAAAAACACGGAAGCACAAGCTTCCGTGTTTTTTTGTTATCTTCTCCTCGTATATCTTCCGTGAGAATTGTACCTATTCACGTATCTGTAGGTCATCACCGCCGCAAGCAGTACCGCAAAGCAAATTACAGTCGCAACAAACGCGCGGCTCATCGTGTACGAGCCGATCTTGTCAATAACCACCATAATAGAATTCGCCTCATAGCTGTTTTTCAGCAGGAGCTCTACCTCTCCGACCTTGTCGCCGTCCGCAGTCGCGATCACTTTTCCGATGACCGTGCCCGCCTCGATCGGCGCCTTGAGATCGTCGTCAATTTCAATGGAATACGAAACCTCACTACCCGCACCGACGTAGACCGTCAGATCCTTCGCCGTGACGTAAGGTGCATCATTCGTAGTAACTCCGACAAGACCGATATCGGTCGTGCCAACCTGCGCGCCGGCAGGGAAGATGGTGTAGTCGTTATAAGCCTTGCAGACCCAATTTGCAAGCGTGTTCACACTATCGTAAGCGTAGATCTCACTTCCGTCGGCATTTTCCTTGCCGCCAAGCAAGACGCAGATGTATTCGGCTCCGTCGTCCTCAATAAGAGTCACAACGCTCCAACCGCCAGCCTCACCCGAGTAGCCCGCGTTGAGCCCCTTGCATTTCGCGTTATAATAGCTGCCGTTCGTAGCGGAGCAGACGAGATAATTGCGGTTGTAGATCGTCCTTTCGGCACTCTTGTTCGTCTGCGACACCGTGTGCCTGACCGCCGAGCATATCTCCATATAAAGCTCGTTATCCGAGGCGGCAAGCGCGATCTTGAGCGTGTCGTATGCCGTCGTGATCATAGAGCTGCTGTCGGGATAGCCGATGGGATTGACGTAAGTTGTGTTTTTTGCTCCGAGCTCAAGCGCGCGGTCGTTCATCATATCCACAAAGTCCGAGCCACCGCAGATGTGGGCGAGCGCGTAAGCCGCATCGTTGTACGAGCCGCATATCGCGCCGTATAAAAGATCCTCGATCTTGATCCTTTCACCGACGGAGAGCGACATACTGTATCCCGAAGCGCCCGATATCATATCCTCCGTTATCGTCACGGTCTGATCAAGTCTGTCGGCAAGTGTTTCGCACGCGATAAGACCCATCATTATCTTCGCGCTTGTCGAGGTGTTGAGCATTGCAAACCCGTTTTCTTCAACGATATACCGCTTGTGAGTCTTGTCGTATAAAACGATCGCCTCGCCGCCGTCTACCTCGGGCGACTCCACAGCCGCCGCAGGCAAGACCGTCAAAACAGTCGTCAAAATTATGAAAAGCGCCGCCAGCACAATGGCAAAGCGCCTTTTTTTATTTTGCATAGCGACTCCTTTCTCTTTTTCGTTTAGTAGTTAAGGGAAAAAACCAAATTTAACTTTGAAAACTCCACTACCAGATAACCTTCATTTCAATTTTTTTCGGGGAAGTTTTTGGAAATCCAGAACCCTTTTTTCAAAAAGGGTTTTGGAAAAAATATCTAACAGAAGCATAAATATCCTTACCGATCTGCTCCTTAAGCGCATCAAGCGAGTCAAATTTCTTCTCCTCACGCAAAAGCTCGTAAAATTCGACGGACACCTTCTTACCGTAAAGGTCGCCCGAGAAGCCGTGAATATAGGTCTCGCAGTTGACCGCGTGAGAGTCCACCTCATCCGAAATAGTCGGACGAACACCCACGTTGGATACCGAAGTCATACGCTTGCCGTCAACGGTGCAGACGGTAGCGTAAATGCCATTTTTCAGCTTTACCGAGTTGGTGGGGAAGAGCTGATTTGCAGTCGGGAATCCCCATTCGCGTCCGAGCTTTTTGCCCCCGACGACCTCTGCGGTAAGAGAGAAGGGTCTGCCGAGCATTGCGTTCGCCTCGGAAAGTTGACCACCCTCAATATAAGCGCGGATCACCGATGAGCTGACCGTTACGCCGTTATACTTGATCTCGGGAACCGCGACCACGTTTTGCTCGCCGAATGCGGCGGCAAGTGTCGTAGGATTACCAAGGCCCTTGTGCCCGAAGCGATGATTGTATCCGCATACCGCACCGACACAACCGAGCTTGTCCACGAGCACGTCATCAATAAAGGACTCCGCGCTCATAGAGCAAAAGTCCTGAAAATCTCCCACGGCAACGAAATCAAGCCCGAGGGAGAGCATCATATCTACCTTTTCCTCAAGAGATGTCAGCATAGGCACCTTCGTTTTGAGAATGAACGAAGCGGGCGGCATAGAGAAGCACCACGCGCCAACCAGCTTTGCCCCCACGCGTTCTGCAAGCTCCTTTGAACTTGCCAAAAGAGCGCGATGCGCTATGTGAACGCCGTCAAAGGTTCCAAGCGCCACAACGCTGCTGGCAGAGGAAAGAGACTCGATCTGCCCCTCTCTTGTAATGATCTTAAACTTTGAAAATGTCATTTCTTTGAATTCCGTGAATCGATCTCGTCGGTGACAGAGTCAATGTAGTTCTGCACCATCTGCTTGAGCAGCTCGTCGCGCTCCAACTTTCCAATAAGCGTTCTTGCGTTTTTGTAATTTGTAATATGGGCGGGGTCTTCCGAGATGATATATCCCACTATCTGCGATACGGGGTCGTATCCACCCTCGCGGATCGCCTCGCATATATCGAAAAGCAGCTGCTTCTGATCTATCTCTCCCTCGGGAATCGAGATCATCGGCTTGCTTTTCGCCTTGATTATTATTCTATCCTTGTTATTTTCGAGTACCATTTCTACCTCAATAGATTTTTAATTGTCCGACTCGTCGTCAGTCACAGACGAAGAAGCCGAGCCTGTCAGCTGCTTGCGGTCGATAAGCCTGTTCCTTTCGCCGACCTTTTTGAATACTGTCATCAGAATGCAATAAACCAAGCTGTTGATGAAAAATACCGCAACGAAGTCTGCTGGGTGAAGCCCTGCTATCATCGAGCTTTCCGACAATGACGTGCCGAACTGGACCAAGCCTGTGATAAAGCGCACACCGCCCGCGCAAAACGCCTCAAAGCCAAAAAGAAGGCTGAAAAGAAAGTGAAGCACAGAAGCGAGAGCACAGGATATAAACGTTCCTATTATTGAACATTTTGCGCTCTTGTATCCGTCGCGATAAGCGACAGCGGAAAGAGTTGCGTTTACTCCAAGCGTGTATATCACCGTGCGGATGATGCACAGCGTAAAATAATCGATCGCTACGCACACGTCCACGATCTTTACAAGCAATATCTCGGCGCACATGCAAACGAGACAGGCGGCGAGCATAGAGAGTAAGTATATCAACGAATCGACGGCAACGTCGAAGATCCTTGCCTTTCTCATACTTTAAAACGTCTTTCCGTAGCAAAGCTCTGAGAGCATAGCGTCGGAATGTCTCTTGATGAGCGAAGCGTAGTAGGCAACGACTATTATTTCAAGCGCCTGGGAGAGTCTTTCTCTCGCACCGGGCATCTTTTCCTGATAGTCCTTGGTCTCCTCCTCGATAGCAACGCGAACCGAGCCGAGGGAGCAGACCTCATAGGTCATAAGCCTGTCAAGAACTCTGCATATATAATCGTAGAGCACAGAGTCCTCAATAATATCGTCGCTTGTGTCGTCGATCTTGCCGTTAATGTACTCGATGAGGAACGCGATCTTATCAAGCTGCATGCAGGAGCGCAGCATATTGATAATGAGAATGTGCGCGACCTGATCGATGCTGTACTTTTTCAGCTTTGAATTCATTACCCAGCCGCGCTTGGTCCAGTTTTGCAGGGTAGTACCGTCAATGCCCGAGATCTCGCGTATC
>CAZQLJ010000170.1:0-3865 GCA_964594085.1 uncultured Clostridium sp. | reverse complement strand
GATCAACCAAAAGTTTTTCATCAGTGGATTCAAGGGGCTTCTTCATCGCGCGCCAAACATGGATACTCTGGTCGCGCTTGGATCGGGGGCATCGTTTGTTTACAGCGTCTACGCGCTTTTTATGATGAGCGAGGCGCAGGCAAATGGGCAAATTGAAGCATCTTATCATTATCTCCACGAGCTTTATTTCGAGTCGGCGGCGATGATCCTTACTCTTATCACCGTGGGCAAGCTGCTTGAGGCGATCTCAAAGGGACGGACGACAAACGCTCTGCGTTCTCTTATGGAGCTTTCGCCCGACACGGCGACCGTGATAAGAAACGGCGAGGAGATCGTCATTCCCACGGACGAGATCGTTAAGGGTGACATCTTCATCGTTCGATCGGGAGAAAAGGTGGCGGTCGACGGCATTATCCTCGATGGCAACGGTGCTTTTGATGAATCGATGCTCACGGGAGAAAGTCTGCCCGTGGACAAGTCGGCGGGTAACAAGGTGTCGGCGGGCACTATAAACCGATCGGGATTTGTAAGGTGCGAGGCTGTACGCGTGGGTGAGGACACAACGCTTTCGCAGATAATCAAGATTGTGAGCGACGCATCGGCGACAAAGGCACCTATCGCAAAGGCGGCTGACAAGGTCTCGGGGATCTTCGTGCCTGCGGTCATACTGATCGCGATTGTTACGGGTGTTGTTTGGCTTGTTGCAAAGGAAACGGTCGGATTTGCGCTGTCGCGCGCTATTTCGGTGCTTGTTATAAGCTGTCCTTGCGCGCTTGGGCTTGCAACTCCCGTTGCGATCATGGTGGGTAGCGGCGTTGGTGCGAAAAAAGGTATTCTGTTTAAGACTGCGGAATCTCTTGAGGCAACGGGAAAGGCAAAAGTCGTTATTCTTGACAAAACCGGCACGGTAACCAAGGGCGAGATGTCTGTGACCGACATTATTCCCTACGGTGAGCTTGACAAAAACGAGCTTTTACACTTTGCCGCGTCTCTCGAAAAGCAAAGCGAGCATCCCTTGGCGGCGGCGATGGTCAGATGTGCCGAGGAATCAGGGCTTTGTCTTCACTCTGCCAGCCAATTCAAAATGACTGCGGGCAAGGGTGTTGAAGGAGTTGTTGACGGCAGACGTGTTGTTGGCGGAAATCTTGCGTTTGTAGATGGTGATTGCGAAATTCCCAAGGAAGCGATATTGGCTGCCGAAAAGCTTTCGGGTGACGGAAAAACTCCTACGTTTTTCTCGGTTGACGGGCAATTAGTGGGAATTATAGCGATCGCGGATCAGATAAAGGAAGACAGCCGAGACGCTATAATTGAAATGAAAAATATGGGTCTGCAGGTCGTTATGCTTACGGGCGACAACGAAAAAACCGCGCTTTCCATCGGACGAGAAGCAGAGGTTGACGAAGTCATTGCGGGAGTTTTGCCCGACGGTAAGGCGGCGGCGATCGAGCGTTATAAAGAGCAAGGGCGCGTGATAATGGTCGGCGACGGAGTCAACGACGCTCCCGCACTTGCAACTGCTGACGTTGGAATTGCGATCGGCGCGGGCACTGACGTTGCGATAGAAGCAGCTGACGTCGTACTGATGCAAAGCAAGCTTTCGGATCTGCCCCGTGCGATCAAGCTGAGTCGCGCCACTCTGCAAAATATCCATCAGAATTTATTCTGGGCGTTTTTTTACAACGCCATTGGAATTCCTTTGGCGGCGGGACTGTTCATTCCCCTTTTGAACTGGGAGCTCAATCCGATGTTCGGTGCGGCGGCTATGTCGCTCTCGAGCTTCTGCGTTGTGACGAACGCTCTACGGCTTAATCTGGTCAACGTAAACAAGCCCTGCAAAAAGAAAATAGTAAACAAAAATACCGTCGTGAGCGATGCGACGGATAACAAAGGAGATAATAAAATGGTAAAAACAATGAAGATCGAAGGAATGATGTGTCCGCATTGCTCGGGCAGAGTTAAAAGATGCCTTGAGGCGCTTGAAGAAGTCGCCTCTGCCGAGGTCAGCCACGAAAGTGGAACCGCGGTCGTAACGCTCAATGCAAGCATTGACGACGGCGTGCTGAAAAAGACGGTTGAGGATCAAGGATACGACGTTAAGGGGATAGAATAATTTATGAAGGGAGTCTTCTTGTGTGGACTCCCTCTTTTTTGACACCGTCGGATTAAAAATTAACGTCGAGAATTTATTTATCCAAAGTTGTATTTATTTAATATTTTGTGTTACGAAATTTTGCTAATCGGTTGACAAAAAACTAAAATTAGTGTATAATATTACCTGATAAAAGGGAGTAGTTTGCATAGCTTTTTGCTGTGGTGGTCGACTCGTCAGAACGGCTTATGCCCGGGTCACCATAAACGAAAGTTTAAAACAAGACTTTTATCGCGTCAAAGCGCGATATGAGTCTTATTTTTGTTTTAGATGGGCTCCTACAAAAAAGAAAGGACACTCAAATGGAAATTCTTTACGAAAACATTTTAGCGCTGTTTCAGGGTGACGGTTGGAAATACATCGTCATGTGGCTGATCGGCGGACTTCTGATCTTCCTTGCGATCAAGAAGGACATGGAGCCTACGCTCCTATTGCCTCTCGGATTTGGTACTATTATGGTCAATCTTCCCTTCTCGGGAGCTATTGGCCCTGAGGGACCTCTCACTACTTTGTTCGATGCAGGTATCGCTAATGAGCTCTTCCCTTTGATCCTTTTCATAGGTATCGGAGCTATGATAGATTTCGGTCCTGTGCTCTCTAATCCGAAGCTTATGATCTTCGGTGCGGCGGCTCAGTTCGGTATCTTCCTTACCTTCTGTCTTGCATCTATCTTCTTTGATATTCCCGATGCCGCTTCTATCGGTATCATCGGTGCGGCTGACGGTCCTACAGCGATCGTTGTTGCTCAGGCGCTTAATTCGAAATACACGGGAGCTATTATGGTGGCGGCGTATTCATATATGGCGCTCGTTCCTATCATTCAGCCCCCCGTTATCAAGGCTCTGACCACCAAGAAAGAACGTCTCATCCGTATGCCATACAAGGCAAACAACATTTCAAAGAGCACAAGAATCCTTTTCCCGATCATCATAACCATCATTGCCGGATTGGTTGCTCCTTCCGCAGTAGCTCTGGTCGGATTTTTGATGTTCGGTAACCTTATCCGTGAGTGCGGTGTGCTTGATTCGCTTTCCGAAACCGCGCAGAAGGTGCTTGCAAACCTCGTAACCATCTTCCTCGGAATCACCATCGCGACCAAAATGGAGGCAACACAGTTCCTCCAGCCTGCTACTCTGCTCATCCTCGGTCTCGGTCTCTTCGCATTTATCTTCGATACCGCGGGCGGCGTTCTCTTTGCAAAGTTCCTCAACCTTTTCCTCAAGGAAAAGATGAACCCCATGATCGGTGCGGCGGGCATCTCGGCGTTCCCTATGTCCGGACGTGTGGTTCACAAGATGGGACTTAAGGAAGATCCCCAGAACTTCTTGCTCATGCACTCTATCGGCGTAAACGTTTCGGGACAGATCGCATCGGTTATCGCGGGCGGTCTCATACTCAGCTTTTTCGCATAATTGGGAGGTAATATTATGAATCTTTTTGATAATATAGATATTAACCGTTTTCTTAATTCTCTTCAGTATATGTGGAAGGGGATGCTGTGTATTTTCATAGTTATTTTCGTTCTGATCCTTTTCGTTTACCTGCTCAACGGCGTGAACAAAAAGATCGAGGCGAGAAAAGAAGCTAAAGAAAAAGAGCAGAACGGAGACGTTATTTGACGCAGGTTTATAATAAAAAAGGCAGAGATTATCTCTGCCTTCAGTCTGTCGAAAAAGTCACTCGAAAGGGTGGCTTTTTTGCGTAAGATATGGT
>CAZQLJ010000169.1:0-3904 GCA_964594085.1 uncultured Clostridium sp. | reverse complement strand
ATTTTTCATATATCTCGAATTTCTGCCCTCGCCGAGCTTTTTGACTCGTCCGCCTTTCACCATTTGACCGAGGACTGCCTCTACGGTGGTGGGGCTGACGTCAGGGAGTATCTTGCATATCTCGGATTTTGATATTGGTGTCAAGCTATTCAAAACGGTCGCTTCCACGCGGCTTTTCTTGGTAATCTTTTTGCCGTTGATGACCGCAAAGCGCTTATCTAACTCCTTATAGCACATATAGAGCGTGGACAAGAAATTTTCGATGAATGGGAAGTAATCGTTTTCGTTCGCATCCCATCCGACCGAGGATTGCTTTAACGCCTCGTAATAAAAGCCCTTATAATTGTTGATCTGCTCCTCAAAGGAAACGTATTTACCTGCATCGAAGCCGTTTTTATAGAGCAACAGGAGCGAGAGCAGACGGGAAAGTCTGCCGTTTCCGTCGCGGAAGGGGTGAATGCAAAGAAAATCGAGGATAACGCAGGGGATCAACAAAAGCTGATTAATATTCGAGTCGTTTCTTGCGTCCAGATAGGCGAGCTCAAGCTGTTCCATAGCTTGTTTGACCTCTCGCGCAGGTGTGGGACGGAAGCGAACGCGTCGGTTTCCGTCGTTATCGACTTCCAATATCACGTTATCGTCGGTTTTATATTTTCCACCGAATTCATATCCCGCGATCGACATCATCGTTTCGTGCAGACGGAGAATATCACTCTCGCGGAAATCGATATATTCATATCCCGTATGAATGGCGTTCAAAGCGTCGCGATATCCTGCGATCTCTGCTTCGTTGTGATTAAGGGGCGCACTGCTGCCGCTGACGATAGCGGCAATTCTGTCGTCGCTAGTCACAATTCCCTCGATGGCGTTAGAGCTTTTGACAGACTGTATTTTTGCCACCGCTTCAAGTTCGGTGAAGATCTTGGCATATTCGTCCTTGCGGACTCCCGCCATTATTTTTAGTTCTGCAATTCCCGAAGTCAAATTGACGAGCCGCGCGGGGAGCAATCCGTTATTTAAAAAAGAGTAATCAAATTTTCTCATATTAACCTCTCCATTTCTGCATATATTTTATCACAATATATGCAGATTGTCAAGTAAACGGCGTGATTTTATGCATATATTTTTGAAAAATATGTGCAGATACATTATTATTGTATAAAGCTCAAGTGGGAGAGTTATACTGCCGCAATTATTTAGTTTGTAATTCGGGAAAAAGTGCGTGATTTTTTGCTGTGGAGCGTGGATAGAGGTAAATTGTTAAAAAAACGCGGTCAAAATTTGAATTAAATTTTAAAACCGTCTGAATTTTATTAAAAAAATCGATAAAAATTTTTAAAAACTACTGTACAAATCGAATTTTTTGTGCTATAATTATTAACAAGAATTGAAATTTAATCGATTTTCGTGTGTCGGCAAATTTAACGGCATTGAAAATTCGTTCAAAATTCAGCCATTTTTCACATAGATTTCCTACATACACGTTATAATGAGGTTGAATTACAATGGTAAGCTTCAAAAATCGCACGAAACAGATCGATCGAAAAATCTAACTTTTACATATTCGGAGGACACAAAAAATGATGGATACTAAAATTCTCGTCATTGAGGACGAGGCGGCGCTTGCCGAATCTATCAAAACATACTTTGAAAACGAGGGCTACGAGGTCAAGATCGCGACCGACGGCTCTGAGGGCATCAATTTCTTCAAGATGTATGATCCCGACATAGTCATTCTCGACATCACCCTTCCCAAGAAGGACGGCTGGCAGGTCTGCCGCGAGATCAGAGAGAATTCTTCCAAGCCGATCATCATGGTCAGCACGAAGGGCGGCGTTTTCGACAAGGTGCTCGGTCTTGAGCTCGGCGCTGACGACTACATGGTCAAGCCCGTTGACAACAAGGAGCTCTCTTCCAGAATCAAGGCAGTGCTTCGCCGTTGTCAATCTCACGTTCCTCAGGCGGACGATGAGGTCATCAGATTCGAGAACATAGAGATCAGCCTTCAGAAATACGAGCTTAAGCTTCGCGGAAGAAGCGTGGATATTCCCCCCAAGGAGCTCGAGCTGCTCTACTTCCTCGCTTCTAACTACAACCGCGTATTTACCCGCGATCAGCTTCTTGACAAGGTCTGGGGCTTCGATTACCTCGGCGACTCCCGCACGGTAGACGTTCACATCAAGCGTCTGCGCGAAAAGCTTGAAAAGGCATCTGAAAAATGGGTGATCAAGACGGTCTGGGGCGTTGGCTACAAATTCGAGCTTGTCGACTGACATTAAAATCAACATCATTACGCCAACCTTGAATATGGGGTTGGCGTATTATTACAAAGGTACCTAAAATGAGTAATACATACAATTCCAACACAAGCTCTCGTATAGAGCAAAAAAACGAGCGTATCAGAAAAAAGAGCGAGCACATTGCCGCCAAAAGCAAAAGGATATCTGACAGAAACGCTCACACGTATCATTTTTTCACAGAGCCGCAGGCTGAGCCCGTTGATAGCGCCGCCAGCGAAGCGGTCAACGTTGCATCCGCAAAAAACGCGAGCGACAAAAAAGCAAACAGGGGCTTTGGTGCTGCCGCGATATTGTCTGCGATCTCGATACTTCTTTTGATCGCGATGACATCCGCGCTTTTGCTCGGGCTTTTCCCTTCTAGTGAAAAAAGCATCGTTTATATTCCGACCTCCAACAACAGCGACGCAATTGACGGCAGCGCTTCGCCCGACACTATAAACAAAGCTATGAATTCGGTCGTGGTCGTTTCGGCAGAATTGGCAAACGGAACGAGTACCGGGGCAGGCTTCATAGTTGGCGTCTCCGAGGACAAGTCTTACGACTATATAGCGACGAATTATCACGTCGTTGCAGACTCGAGCGAGATATACGTAAGACTTTACGAAACGGGCGATTACGTTACGGCTTCGCTTGTCGGCTACTCGTTCGAGGACGACATTGCCGTTTTGAAGATCGCCGCCTCGGGTCTCTCGCCCTTGACTGTTGCAAACTACCAGAGCTGCCGCATCGGAGACACGGTCTACGCCATAGGAACACCCGAGGGCGAAAACTTCGCTTGGTCGGTCACGCACGGAACAATCTCCACGGTCGACAGAATTCTCTGGATGTACGACGACAACGGCGAGCTCGAAAAAACGATGCGAGTGCTTCAGACCGACACGCCCGTCAATCCCGGAAACTCGGGCGGTCCGCTTATCAATGCACTTGGTGAGGTCGTGGGAATAATCTCGATGAAGCTCGGGGAGAGCGAAGGAATGGGATTTGCCCTCCCGATCGATGGAGCGATTGAGATAATCTCGGCAATCATCGCTACGGGAAGTGCGGACGGGATCGAGTCTACCATTTCCAGAGATCGTGCTTTTCTCGGAATAACCTGCGTGAGCGTAGCCGAGGGGCATTGGTACAAGCTATTATCTGACAGAATAACCGAATCCGACGAAGCCAACGGCTCGTTTTGTGCAGATGCAAGCGGAGTTTACGTTATGTCCGCTTCGGTCGGCTCTGCCGTTTACGGCAAGCTTGAAAAGGGTGACATCATCACCGAGATCAACGGCTCCAAAATATACAATCTTGCCCAGCTTTCAAATATACTTTACGATCTTAAGGTTGGAGATGAGATTACCCTGACGTATTGTCGGGGCGGTCAATATCACTCCGTATCGGTTACGCTTGGCGGTCAATCCTGAGACGCCTTGTCTGACCTAAAAAGCACGGACCGTGTTGATACACGATCCGTGCTTTTTTTATTGTATCATTACCTTTTGCTTTCCGACAACGAAGTGCGCGAACAAAATAGCACACAAGATCAGCACAAAGGAGATCGCAAACAAGATCTGCTGACCGTATACGGTATAGCCGAACAAGGTATTATTATTAGCCTGAAC
>CAZQLJ010000168.1:0-3906 GCA_964594085.1 uncultured Clostridium sp. | reverse complement strand
GAGCGAACGGATCAGGCTTCTGATCTCGATTATCTGCTTGGGGTCAAGGCCAACCGTGGGCTCGTCGAATATGATCACGGGTGGATTGCCGATAAGTGCCTGCGCTACTCCGACTCTCTGTCTGTATCCCTTGGAAAGATTGCGGATAAGTCTCTTTCTGACATGCGATATTTTGACCACCTCGCAGATCTCTGCAAGATGGGGCTCTCGCTCAAGCGTACAGCCCTTGAGCTCGTAGTTGAACTTTAGGTATTCGTCTACCGTCATATCGAGATATACGGGAGGCTGCTCGGGCAGGTACCCGATGAGCTTTTTTGCTTCGATGGGATCGGCAAGAATATCGATGCCGTCAATCGCAACTCTGCCTGCCGACGCCGACAGATATCCCGTCAATATATTCATCGTCGTGCTCTTTCCCGCGCCGTTCGGGCCGAGAAAACCGACCGTCTCTCCCTTTTGTATCTCAAAGCTTATGTCGTCCACGGCACAATTAGAGCCGTAGTTCTTTGTTAAACGTTCGATTTTAATCATCAGATCTTGACCGTTCCTTTTTTTTAATTAAAAATAAGCATACATTTTATATTATAACACCGATTTGTAAACTACCAATGAACGCGCAACCAAAAAACGATGCATAAATCCTGATTTTTATGTGAGTTTCGGGTGTTTTTTTATATTTAATACAAACCACTTGACGAGATCGCGATTTTTTGATAAAATAGTATTTGTGAAAATATGCACTTATAATAGGAGACGATTATGAGCAATATCAAGGATATAAGCCTCTGGAAATCGGGCAGAGACAAGATCGAGTGGGTACGTTCCTACATGCCCCTGCTCTCTACGATCGAGGAGGAATTCAAAAAAACACAGCCCTTTGCGGGACTTAAGATCTCTATGTCGATCCATCTTGAAGCAAAGACCGCAAATCTTGCCAAGATTTTGCGCGCCGGTGGCGCGCAGGTTCGCGTCACGGGATGCAATCCCCTGTCGACTCAGGACGACGTTGCGGCAGCTTTGGTTCACGAGGGCTTTGAGGTAAACGCGATACACGGAACCGATGAGGAAGGCTATACAAAAGACCTTATCAATACGATCTCGTTCTCTCCCGACCTTCTGATCGACGACGGCGGCGACCTTATGAGTCTTTTGCACGGTGAATACCGTGAATACGGTAAAGATCTTATCGGCGGCTGCGAAGAGACCACCACTGGTGTTCACAGACTGATCGCACGTGAGAAGGCGGGACTTCTCGACTACACAATGATCGACGTAAATGACGCCGATTGCAAACATTTGTTCGACAATAGATACGGCACGGGACAGTCCACTCTTGACGGCATCATGAACTCCACAAACCTTATGATAGCAGGAAAAACCTTTGTTATCGCAGGCTACGGCTGGTGTGGCAAGGGCCTTGCAATGAGAGCCAAGGGTATGGGTGCGGTGGTCGTGATCACCGAGATCGATCCCATCAAGGCGATCGAGGCAGTAATGGACGGATTTACGGTCATGCCCATGGACGAGGCGGCGAAGATCGGTGATATTTTCGTCACTCTTACGGGATGTGCTGACGTTATTACCGACAAGCATTTCGCTGTTATGAAGGACGGTGTGTTGCTTGCCAACAGTGGACATTTTGACGTCGAGATCAATAAAAATCAGCTTGAGGAAATGTCGGTTCGCGCTTGGGACAGAAAGCCTAACATCAAGGGCTACGAAATGGTGGACGGTAGAATTATCAATCTTCTTGCCGAGGGTAGACTTGTCAACCTCGCCGCAGGAAACGGCCACCCTGCCGAAATTATGGATATGAGCTTTGCAATTCAGGCGAAATCGCTTGAATATCTCGCGAAAAACCGTGGAATGCTCGAAAAGAAGCTATATGCAGTTCCTGCCGAGACCGATCGTGCGGTCGCACAGCTCAAGCTTAAGACAATGAATATTGAGATAGATAAGCTTACTGCTGAGCAAGAAAGCTATCTTTCTAAGGTGGACTAATGGAGCTTAAAACACAGGTTGTTGTCGTCGGCGCGGGACACGCGGGAGTTGAAGCCGCGCTTGCTTCGGCTAGAATGGGTGTGGACACGGTCTTGTTCACTATGTCGCTTGACAGTATTGCGAATATGCCGTGCAATCCCTCTATCGGAGGTACGGCAAAGGGTCACCTGGTTTATGAGATAGATGCACTCGGCGGTGAGATGGGACGATCTGCGGATCTTGTGACATTACAGTCGAGAACCTTGAATCTCGGCAAGGGCGCGGCGGTGCACTCAAAACGCGTTCAGGCGGACAGAAGAAAATATCAGCAGATAATGAAATCGGTGCTCGAAAAGACACCGAATCTCCGTCTGATACAAGCGGAGATCACCGAGATCATCACCGAGGAGAATGCCGAAAGTCCTTATTCTAAAAGGGTTGTCGGGGTTAAGACGAGTCTTGGCGAAACATGGAGCTGTGATGCCGCTATAATTTGTGGCGGCACATTTTTGAACGGAAGAATATTCGTTGGCGACGTGAACTATCCTGCGGGGCCTGATGGCCTTTTGGATGCAAAGGGTTTGTCGGATTCGTTGCTTGCCAACGGTATCAAGCTTATGAGATTTAAGACCGGAACGCCTGCCAGAGTTAAAAAGAGCACGATCGATTTTGCTGAACTTGAAATTCAAGAGGGTGAGACTGATTTTTTGCCGTATTCGTGGAAAACCGATCTGTCACATTTTAAAAGCAGAACAGATGTTCCGTGTTATATCGTGTATACAAATGAAACGACTCATAAAATCATTCGCGATAATATTCATCGATCGGCAATGTACTCGGGTCAGATACACGGCACAGGACCGAGATATTGCCCTTCGATCGAAGATAAGCTTGTCAGATTTGCTGATAAGGAAAGACATCAGCTTTTTGTTGAGCCCGTTGGAGAAAACACCGAGGAAATGTATATCCAGGGATTTTCGACTTCTCTGCCGACCGACGTTCAGTACGAAATGCTTCGGTCGCTCAAGGGCTTTGCAAATGCGGAGATTATGAGATATGCTTATGCTATAGAGTATGATTGCATAGACCCCACTCAATTGTATGCAACTCTTGAATTCAAAGAGATCTCGGGTCTTTTTGGCGCGGGACAGTTCAACGGCA
This sequence comes from uncultured Clostridium sp., assembly GCA_964594085.1. Classification (GTDB taxonomy): domain Bacteria; phylum Bacillota; class Clostridia; order Oscillospirales; family CAG-272; genus SVTX01. The sequence goes on along the minus strand of CAZQLJ010000168.1, from coordinate 765 downwards.
CCTCGGGATACGAGGAGGCCGCAGCACAAGGATTGATCGCGGGTATGAACGCGGCGTTGAAAACAAATGGCAAAGAACCTGTGATCCTTAATAGATCCGAGAGCTATATCGGAACACTCATCGATGATCTGACTACCAAAGGAACGAACGAGCCCTACCGTATGATGACCTCTCGGTCGGAATACAGGCTACTTTTGCGTCAGGACAATGCCGATGAAAGACTTACTCCTATTGGAAGACGCGCGGGCCTTGTGAGTGATGAACAATATGCAAAATTTCTTGCTAAAAAAAGCGAGATAACGAAGGAAAAGGAGCGTTTGGAGACGACGTATATTTCCAAAGAAAAAGCTACGGAATTTCTTATAAGTAAAGGACAAGACCCTGCAAAATCGGGAGTTTCGCTTGCTGATCTTATCAGAAGACCCGACTTTGATTATGATCGGATTGCTGCACTTGACACTGGTCGCCCGTCGCTTCCAAAGGATGTGATATTGACTGCAAGCACCGACATAAAATACGCGGGATACGTAAAAAGACAGCTTGCGGAAGTAAAAAAATACGAAAAAATCGAATCGAAGCCGTTGCCCCGAGACCTTGATTATATCAACATCAAGGGATTGAGAACAGAGGCGGCACAGAAGCTTGACAAGATAAGACCGCTAACGGTCGGTCAGGCATCAAGAATAAGCGGCGTTAATCCTGCGGATATATCGGTTCTGCTTATTTATCTTGGCATAAAGTGAGGTTTGTATGGAACGTCAATAT
>CAZQLJ010000167.1:0-3918 GCA_964594085.1 uncultured Clostridium sp. | reverse complement strand
AAAGATACTCCCCACACCTTGATTTTTCCCAAAGACAGACCTATTGCACATATTATTGACAATACCACAACCGCCTGCAATGCACTATGCTCCACCAATACCGAGTTAAGCCATTCCATAAACCTAAACTGTTTTACGGTCACAAAAGTAATGAAAAATACGCACACTACACACTAATCCGCACAATATTCACCCCACGCCGGCACCATCTCCACTTTTAAAAACATTTTCCGCAAAATATCAACACCCCGTCAAACATGTTTAAAAACATATCTCTGCTATATACTATATTGATACCATTTATTAAATTTGCTGTGACTTAACCAAACTATAACATTAGTGAAACCACATGGACGGAGGCACTTGAAAACGAAAATCGATTGACTATGGAAATGAGCAGGGATTATTTGGGTAATCACATCTGTGAAAACGATACGTTGGTTTACACTGAAACGCCGGTAGGCTTTATTAAAAACGATACAATCTATGCTTACGTGAAAGACTATCGGGGAAATGTGAGAAGTGTTATAGATGAGTTCGGAAATGTTGCTGAAACAAACCTGTTCTATCCGTATGGCGGACTGATGACGGACGATACACAACCAAGTGTCTCAGTGCAGATGCGCAAGTTTGAGGGCAAAGAGTTCGATAGAGAATATGGGCAGAACGTGTACGACTACCATGCCCGCATGTACGACCCTTATCTATGCGGTTTCAATAGCCGAGACCCACAAGCAGAGAAATATCCCGACATCTCACCTTACGCTTTCTGTGCTGCCAATCCAAACAGATTCATCGACCCGACAGGTGAATGGATTGTAGGTAATGATAACAAAGCTATAACTTACACATACAATAATCAAGGTACTATTCAATGGTCTAGTAATATCAGGAATGATACTAAATTAGTACTCAATGCCATGATGAAAACAAATATCGGAACTAAACAGGTAGAAACAATGTTAAAAACAAATTATCCAATATTAATTTTCACGAGTGATTACGAAGGATTTGAAAATACTGGAAGAACAAATACCTCATTATTAAGAAAGGGGGAGAATGTTTCAATTATAAATGCTTATATAGAAATCAATGTTCATGATATTAAAGTATATGGAGATTATGATGCTGAACTTAAAAATCTAACAATAGAAGATAGAATAGGTACAGTTGGTGTTCATGAATCTGAACATGCAACAAATCCTCAAGCTGTTGCGAATGCAAGAGATGACAAAAGCACTAAAGAAGCTGAAAAAATAGCGAACCATGTTACTTATCAACATTTAGAAGAACTTAAGAAACAATATTCCAACCATTAATACTAAAATGTAAAGTTATGAGAAAAATATTTTTAATAATAGTCATATCCCTGCTATATAAGCCTACTATTAATGCAAATACTTATAATGACATTTGGGAATTATTTCATGTATATGGAGCAGAAGACATGGAACATCATAAAAAGCAAGGAATACAAATAATATGCTTATATGATTGCATAAACAACAATTTTATTGAAAGCTTATCATTTAAAAACGACTGGGATTGTAATTTAGATAGCATTGGAATATATAGTGTGACATTGGCTACCGAATCGAATGGTATTGAATTTATACTACTAAAAATCCATGAGAAATATATGGTTTTTCTTAATATAGAACCAAATAAAACTAAGATTTTGCGAGAACTAATAAGAATTTCAAAAGAACATTCTTATTTCTTTACACCTAAAGTTATGAATAATATAATGAATAATATAATTAACCCCAAAGGTTCATGGATAAGTAAACAAGTATTATCACCTGCTGATACAATCGGGAATTTAAAACTTTATTTTAAGTTAGATTCTATACGAAATAAAAGCATTATTTCTACTATTAAAGAACAAGATAATTACCTTAAATAAATTCACATTAGAACTTGTATATACCCGCTATAAACGTTTAATTTATTAGTAACATGCGACTACGGATTTTCATATTATTAATATTATTCATGATACCGATTTTCGACACAGAAGCGAAAATGAATCTTCATGAATATGAAACCGTATGGACGGCGACACTTAAAACGAAAATCGATTGACTATGGAAATGAGCAGGGGAAAGCAGACGAAATCACTCGAAAATCATTATATGGAAATTATTATAAAACAACATCTCCTATCAGTAATGATATAATTGGTATCGAAATAATCTATAAACAAAAATAACACATGAAACGAATTTTAATTAGTATAATTTTAATACAATGGAGTTGCATTATATATGCATATAGTAATAAACAAATCAATAATATTGATAGTATCGAGATTTTTTCCATAAGTAGAGATATTTTTCCTGCGACTAAAATCTCAAGAGATGAATTTGCCAAGTATTGGATGTATTTGGATATCGAATCGAAAAAGTACACCTGCCTACGAGATTCCAACAATATAATAATGTTATTTAATGAATTAAGTAAACTTAAATTTTATGAATCACTAAAATTCAATGATAATGAAATTATTAAAACCGCTAAGAGATTACACTTTAAAACAACAGAAAAAAATATTCCCCCAATATTTTTTGACATAGACAATAATTCCTTATATGCTGTAGTAATTATCTACCGGCAAAATGTTGAACCAGAATTTATATGGATAGGACAGTTTTATGTTGACATCAAGAATCAACGCTATCACATATCAGATGAATTAATTTCACTATATTTTAATTTCTAATGGGGTGGTGGGCAAAGGTAAAGTCAAAAATATTATTGGTGTAATTATTCAACGTAAATAATATAGAATATGCGAAATCTTGTCACTATGAAACAAATATTATTATTTTTATTAATGTTATTCTCGATTAAAATTTTATCCCAAACATGTATCGAATATGAGGACTTATATCATAAGAATGATATAAATCTATTATCTCACAAAAAAAGTAATATTAATTTAGTCTCATATTCACTATGTTGTGATACAAATTTTGTTATTTCAAGTAATATACAATCATTATTAAGAAATAAAAACAAACACCTTATTCTTTCCGTTTTTACCAAAAATGATACATCATATATTTATGCGATGAGTGAATCCTTTTGGAATATCATTGATACCTACAGTGACAATCTTATTGGAGTTTGCCATATTATTCAAAAGGAACAAGAGAAAGACTTACTTATAGCATGTGACGAAAATGCTATTTCAAGAAAGATAATATCAACTCTATTTATTCAAAACAGCAATACCATACAATATTTAAGAAAAATCAAAATAATACCTGATAGTATCTATTTAATAAAACATCATACACCTATTGGATTTACTACAATTCTAAAAAATGATACAATCATTTTTAATCAAACATATATAAAATGAAATCTCTCCCCCACAAAAACCTTAATTTATAATAGTTCGTTAAAAATTAAAACAACTTCTTAAGGTTATGAACAAAATTAAAATTTTATTTTCAATATTGCCTCTAATATTTCCATTGAGTATCACTGCTCAATGGACAATAAACATAAAAAATCATTTTCCTAAAAATGATGACAAATACACTAAATTTCAAGTTGAATTTCTTGAACCCGACCGATCAGGAAAGAATATCATTTGGGATTTCAGTAATGCAACAAAAACCGGTAAAGATGTAGATGTAATATTTAAGCTATTAAATGATTCCATTCTTTTAAAATTTGAAGACCGAACTCAAACTATTTATCATAAAAAAGGTAACTCATTGTTTCTGAAAAGCCATGAATCCCCTCTATGCACAATGAAAGACTCCATCCCTTGTGAAATAATGAATTTCCCTCTTTTTTACAACAAGAAGTTAGATTCCCCATACGTATTTTACGGCATATATTGCGATAAAAACACATTTTCAACAATAGGTTCCACATCAATTAACGCCGATGCTTGCGGCACCC
>CAZQLJ010000166.1:0-3938 GCA_964594085.1 uncultured Clostridium sp. | reverse complement strand
GTCTCATAGCGCTTGACACGAGCTTATATTCGATCCCGAAGCTTGAACGAAGCTTGATGTCCTCGGCATAGCAATCGATTGCCCTGTCCTCCGCCGAGCATTTGTAGGTAGGGATCTTTATGTTATCGGCAAGCCTTCTGCCGTATCTGTCATCGTAATTTATCACCGCAGCGCGACATTTTTCGAAAAGCAAGCTCTTTGCGGCGAAGTAGGTTTCCATATTTTCGTGAAAATCGAGGTGATCCTCGCTGAGATTGGTGAAAACACCGATCTCAAATTCAATCGGCTCGACCTTGCCAAGCGCGAGCGCGTGGGAGGTGACCTCCATGACCGCGTATTCAGCTCCGTCACTCACGAAGCGGTCGAGGATTTTGTAAAGCTCCTCGGGGTCGGGGGTGGTCATATTCGCGTTCGGGTCTGACGGACGGATATCAAGCTTTCCTTTCGGCGAAAAGCAACCCGTAGTTCCGATCGAACCCACACGCTTTCCCGACGAGGCAAGCATAGCCGCGATAAGTCCCGCAACCGAGGTCTTTCCGTTCGTGCCCGTGACCCCGATCATCCGAAGCTTCTTTTGCGGATCTCCGTAATAGGTCGAATAAAGCCTCGCAGACGCGATCCTCGTGTCGTCGACCTCTATTATTGGCAATTTTATGCTATTTTTGTCTATTCTGTTCTCTTTTACAGCACTTTTTGATACAACGAGCGCTGACGCGCCGTTTTTTATCGCGTCACCGACGTATTTGTGTCCGTCGGTATGCAAGCCCTCGACGGCTATATAAAGATCTCCCTTTTTTATCCGTCTTGAATCGGGGCTGATCGCCGTGATCTCGGGGTCGGCGGCTATCTCAAGCTCGCCAAGCCCCAAGCCACGTATAAGTTGTGACAGAAGCATTCCTTTTCCTCCAAAAAATATAAGTATCACAACATTATATTTTTCTTTGGCTCAAAAAATGCTTTATTTAGTTCGTTAGTCTATATCTGCCTCGGGATCGTAGTATGTCTGGTCGTCGCCGCCGAGATAGCGGAGAGTGACCGTTACTACCGTGCCTTCATTTACCACGGTCCCCGGCTCGATGTCCTGCGAGACTACTACGACGTCGGCGCCCGAGAAATTGAGCGTGCCGTCGATCTTGATATTAAGTCCGAGGTTTGCCAAGGTTCCGTTTGCCGCGACTACGGTCATTCCCGTAAGGTCGGGGACTTTTGCACTCTTTTTACCGCCGACTGCTTCGCTTGTGGTATAAAGAATTATCTTCGCGTTGCCGGGCGAGACTTCAGAGCCTGCCGCGGGTGACTGCGACATCACGTATTCGCCGTCTCCGATGACCTCTACCTCAAATCCGAGAAGCTCTGAGAGATATTTTGCGTATTCGGTTCTCGACTGAATGAGCGCGGGGGCGGAAAGCGTTTGCTTTTCAAGCTCCTCGTCGCTGTACTTTGCCTCAACTCCGTAATAGGGCAAAACTTCTTCAAGCAGTGCGCCGACGTAGGGGGCGGCGACTACGCTTCCATAAAGAGTTCCCTTGGTCGGCTCGTCGACGAGGATTATCGTCGCTATCTCGGGGGAGTCGGCGGGCGCGTACGCCACGGTCGAGCAGACGTATTTGGTATAATCGGTGCTGACCTCGTCCTTTTTCTCAGACGTTCCCGTCTTTGCGGCAACTCTGTAGCCCGCAACGTAGGCGTTCTTCGCGCCGCCGTCGCCCGAAACGCCGTCCTCAAGTATCGCGGCGATCGTCTTACAGGTATCCGAGCTTATTACCTGACGGCGAACCGTATCATTATGTGAATAGATAACGTTGCCGTCGTTGTCTGTAACTTCTTTTATAATGTGGGGGGTCACAAGATTGCCTCCGTTGGCGACCGCGCTGATAGCGCAGAGGTGTGAGAGTGCGGAAATTTTAAAGTTCTGTCCGAACGACGCTGTAGCAAGATAGATATCCGCCGACTTGAAGGTCGCCTCGTCCCAGAAGGTCACTCCCTTTGCGGTGATGCTCTCACCGGGCAGGTCGATTCCCGTCTTTTCAAAGTATCCGAAGGACGAGAAATATTCAAGGAATTTATCCGCGCCCGTTCTCAGTCCCATTATCATAAGCAGAGGGTTGCAGGACTGCTGTATGCCCTCGGCGAAGGTAAGAGTGCCGTGTCCCGTCGTTTTGTGACAACGTATTTTAGTTCCGTTTACTATGTGGTAGCCGGGGCAATTGAAGGTCTCGTCGTCGATAACGAGATCCTCCTCGTACGCCATCGCCGCGGTGATTATTTTAAAGGTCGATCCCGGCATATAGAGGTCGTTGACCGCTTTATTGGACCAGGTCTCAAGCAAAAGCTGCTGCTTTATGGAGACGTATTCGTCGCTTCCCTCCTCAAGCCCGCTTTCCTCAAGCTTTTCGACACTCTGCCAATTAAGCTCCCACGGGTCGTTGAGGTCATAGCTTGGATAGACTGCCATAGCGAGCACAGCGCCCGTTTCAACATCCATCACTATTCCGCAGGCACGATTCTTTCCGCCCGACTCGATATAAGCAGTTTCAAGCTGTTCTTCAAGCTCTGCCTGAATATAAATGTCTATTGTAGTTACTATGTTATATCCGTCGTTTGCGGGGATATAGCTTTCGTAATCGTAAACGAGCTCGTTTCCGTACGAGTCCTTCGCACCGATATACGATCCGTCAACTCCCGCGAGTATCTCGTCGTACTGATATTCAAGTCCGTAAAGTCCCTGACCGTCGCTTCCCGTAAATCCGAGAACGTGACTTGCAAGCGTGTCGTAGGGATAATATCTCATGCTCGTCGCTTCAAGGAACACGAGCGCGAGGTCGTCGATCTCGCTTTCCTTAAGAAAGGCTCTGACCGCGTCCGCCGCCTCCTCGGAGATGTTACGTGCCAAGGTTCTGTCGCGGTAACGGGTATATCCCGCCGCCTTCATTACGTCGTCGTAGCCCAGATCAAGCAGAGCTATCGACGAAAGTCCCTTCGCGATCTGATCGGCAAAGTCTATTCCCTTCTTCTCGCTCGTGCTTTTTATCACGGCGGGGTCTATGAAAAGACGGTAGGTCGTGACGTTTGTGGCTAACACGACTCCGTTTGCGTCACATATATTTCCTCGGTCCGCCTTGACTGTGGATTTTTGCGTTATCTGATCTATGACCTTTTGATCAAACTCGTCAAACTGAAGCGTCTGATAGATAAAGATGCGCAGAGAGAGCAACACGAAAAGAATACTCATTACTATACACAGTATTCCCGCGCGACGACGCACCTTTGTGCTCGGTGTTCCACCTTCCATTTTACTCACCTTCCTTTCTCCAGAGCTTTATTTTTGGATTTGAATATTTTCAAATCAGTATATGCCTTGTCCCCATAAAATTATGTCAAAGGGGGCATCTAAAAACAGAACGCGCCCCAACCCGTCGAGATAAATTTCTTTCAGACGGGTTTGGGGGCGCATTTGTTATAATCAATCTTCCACCAGACCTATCGCTTTGAGCAAACGAGTCAGTAACGAATCAGATTTCTCGTTGCCTTCGTGTTTTTCGATCCTCTCGTCCTCGGTAACGTCGAGATAGCGCGAGGTCGCATAGTCCGAGCTAATCATTCCGTATTTATTGACCGCTATATCCTTGATGTTCAGCATGTCGTTCTTGACGACAAGGTCGGCTTCAAGGTCGTTTTTCACGTCCCTAAGCTCCTCTATCTCGTCCTCAAGATTACCAACAGAGGCTGTGGCGCGGCTTACCATAACCGAACTGCACACCACCATCAGAAGTGACAGAGTCACGACCGCGATAGTGGGAAGAACTCCTCGAGGGATCCTTTTCTTCTTTCCCTCGACCATTTCTTCTTCGGACTGCTTGCGGATCTCCTCGAGTACGAATACCGAGAAAAAGTCGCGCAAAAAATCCTTAATGCGTCGCTTTATGGCAAGCCACACG
>CAZQLJ010000165.1:0-3991 GCA_964594085.1 uncultured Clostridium sp. | reverse complement strand
ATGCTGCTGGTGTCCTCCATCATGATGGTCTCCACCACCTACGCATGGTTCACCCTGTCTACGGCTCCCGAAGTCACCGGCATCACCACCGCAGTCGGCGCTAACGGCAACCTGGAAATGGCACTGCAGCCCATGAACGGCGATTCCTCCAAGATCGAAACCAGCGTGGGCGACAGCGTGAAGGCAATCATCGAGAAGAATGTGACCTGGGGTAACCTGGTGGATGTCAGCAGCACCGACCACTATGGTCTGAACAACATCTCCCTGTACCCCTCCCAGCTGAACGCCACCAATGGCGTCATTGGCACCAACCCCCTGTCCACCCCCTCCTACGGCGCTGACGGCCGTATCTCCTCTCTGGAGAACAAGACCATCACCGGCGTGTACAACTCCACTGAGAAGAAGTTCCTGGAGGACTATTCCGTTACTGTTGGTGAAGTGACGAATACCATTGAGAATGCCAAGGGCGTCCGCGCCGTCGGTATTTCCTCCTCCATGAGCGACCGCCAGCTGGCCTACCGCGCAGCCCTGTCTGCTGCCAACTCTGCCGCTGACCAGGCACAGAGCACCGCATCCCAGTCCCTGAACGCCAAGGGCGCCGCGCTGGCCGATATCGCCATCAAGCACGCAACCTTCTCTGCAACCGATGATGTTCCCAAGGAACTGTACAGCGTGGCAGAGCTGCAGTCCCTGCAGGCCATCCTGAACACCCTGCTGGGTGACGAGAATAACACCGGCTCTCTGGGGTACATCGAGGAAGCTCTGATCCAGTACGCCCTGGCCACCGCGCTGGGCAACACCACCGGCGTGACCGATGACAACTACGAAGCTGTCGTGACCGATTTTGATACGGTTGACATCACCGCAACCAGTGAAAATCTGACCACCATCATGACCAAGTACGGCGTTACCAACGCATCCGTTACTGGCTATATCGATGAGCTGCAGACCACCCTGACGAACGTTACCGAAGCCAAGGCCGGTATCGACGGTCTGCTGAATGGCGCTGCGGAAGATGCCACCTTCGAGTGGAGCGCCTTCAGTACATATCTGACCAAGCTGGCTAACCCCAACAAGATGGAGGTCAACGGCATCGAAGTCCAGGATCTGAAGAAGAACTGGGAGTACAAGACCGGCGAAGAGCTGCCCGAAGGCTACTACGTTGCAGATGGCACGGATGAGAATCCCGGCGAAACTGGCTATGTCTATGATGACGAGAAGAAGATCGTCTCCAACATGAGCCGTCTGGTCAACGCCGTTCTGAGCGATGGTCTGAATCTGATCATCAGCTCCGGCGCAGGCGTTTACGCTGACATTGCCGACTTCACCGGCGACTACAGCGCATCCGTCAAGCTGTCCAAGATCTCCTACGGCGGCATGAGCGTCAAGAATCTGGACGCCACCATGTCCACCAAGACCAGCCAGGAAACACCTTACCTGGATCAGGCTGCCAATGCCGTTCCCAAGTTTAATGCAGGTAGCGGCTCCGCCTCCAACGCCATCAGCGACTTCTATGGCTACATCCTGGACCTGGCCTTCCGTACCAACGTGGCCGGCTCCAACCTGCAGCTCCAGGCTGACGCTGTGGACCGCATCTACTCCGAGGGTACCAACAATGACGAGACCATGGGCCACGGCGCAAGCATGACCTTCACCTCCTCCGTCACCACCTTCACCGACACCCAGGTCAAGAACCTGATGGGCTGCATCCGTGTTGTCTTCTTCAACACCGATGACAACGCCATCATCGGCTACGCCCGCCTGGACACCGAGAAGGCTTCCAACCCCTCCACCGGCGGCATCAAGATGCCTCTGGTCATGACCGACGAGAACGGCAAAAAGATCGCTGACGATACTTCTACCACCGCTGACGAGTCCAAGAAGATCATGGCCCTGGAGCAGAACACCGTTCACGAGCTGTCCGTCCTGGTTTACCTGGACGGTGAGGCCATCACCAATGCCGACGTGGCCAACGGCGTCAAGTCCATGACCGGTTCCATGAACCTCCAGTTCTCCAGCTCCGCTACCCTGGATCCCATGGACTACACCGCTCTGAAGGAAGGCACCAGTGATACCACTACCACCACTCCCGAGACCGTCACCGCTACCCTGACCGGCCTTGAGAATGGCACCGTTACCGCCGCTTACGGCACCTACAGCACCGTCTCCGGCGTCTGCGCTGTCATCAAGGACTCCGCCGGTGCCGAGGTTACCACCGGTAATGTCACCATCAACAGCACCCCGGCAACCTACAACGCCACCGCAGGCGGCTGGGTCGCAGTCATTGCCACCAAGCCCGAGAGCGTGACCGTTGCCTACACTGCTGGTTGATTCCCGGCTGTATAGCCAACTGTAAGTGATCCGTCCCAACGCCCGCCCCGGGGTCACCCGGGGTGGGCCCGCCGGAAAGGCGGCTGTGGGCTGCCCTGCATGGAGTGCACAGGGGGCCCACAGCCTGCAGCCGTTTTTCCAAATCAACCGCAATCCCATACGAATGAAAGGAGACAGCCTTGAGCAAGCAAACAAATGCTTCCAAGCGGGTTACCAGGATTTTTATCTATACCTATGTGCTTCTGATCCTGATGTCACTGCTCACCGTGGCCTCCTACACCTGGTTTTCCCTGAGCAGAACCCCCCGGGTCAGCGACATGAATATGTACATCAACTCCCAGTCCGGGCTGGAGCTTTCTCCGGATCCCGCCGCTGAGGAATGGGTGCTGCAGCTTGACTTCCGGGATCTGGTGGATGTGACCACCACCCTGCGTCCTGTTACCTGGTCCGACCAGGAGCAGCGATTCTACGCGGCGTCCTACGGCTTCGACGGCCGGCTCAATCCCACCTCCATGTGGGAGCCCCTGACCGACGAACGCAACGCCAATAAACTCACCCTGGATGGCTACTACATCAAAGCCACCTTCTACGCCCGTTCCGGCGTCGGAACGGAGGTTTCCCTCTCCCCCGCCGTGGAGATCGACGACGGACGCAGCGGCTCCGGCACCTACGTCATCGGCACCCCTGTCTGGGACGCCCAGCAGGTGCTCCACAGCAACGGCGGCCAGGGCGCGGAATGCGCCGTGCGCATCGGTATCCGCACCACCCCCGTGGACAGTACCGGCGCACCGATCGGCACCCAATCCCGGTTCATCATCTATGAGCCAAACAGCGATTCTCACATTGACGGTTCCGAAGGCTATATCGCCACCCCCAGCATCGACGGTACGGCGCATCTGGTAAATGAGCGTGACCTCATCCAGCAGACCACCTCCGTCTGGACCGAAGCGTATCCCGTGCAGCGCGGTGTGGTGATCCGGCAGCTGGGCGAGTTCCAGTCAGAGCCCACCCTCTTTACCCTGCTGCCCGGCGAGATGATCCGCATCGACCTGTACGTCTGGCTGGAAGGTCAGGACGTGGACTGCACCAATGTGATCAAAGAGGCCCAGATCGTGGCCAATATCCAATTCGCCGGCGATACCCAGAACCAGTCCGGCCTGCAACCCATCGAATAAAATGCAAAATTGCTCATTTTGCTTTTAGTATAGAACCATCGACAAGAAGGGAGATTCCTCCATGAAAAAGGAAAAGAAAAAGGAAACCGTCGTCCCCAACGAATCTCAGGAGCAGGAGATCCAGGTCATTGAAGAGGAGAGCCCCGTTAAAAGGGTACTCAATACTGTTATCAATGTGGTCCTGGTGCTGGCCATTGCACTGGCCGCCATGTGCACCTATGTGTCCTATGTCTCGACCTCCGGCAGCGGTGTGCCCAGTCTGTTCGGCATCCGTGTGTTCTCTATCCAGACCGACTCCATGTACCCCACGCTGCTGCCCGGCGACCTGATCTTCGACACCGCCGTGAAGGACAAGAGCGAGCTGCGCAATGGAGACATCATCACCTACTGGACCGTCATCAATGGCGAACGTGTCCTCAATACCCATACCATTCACGAGATCTATGACGGCGGCGGATACCTGATCTTCGCCACCAAGGGTGACA
>CAZQLJ010000164.1:0-4027 GCA_964594085.1 uncultured Clostridium sp. | reverse complement strand
GCCATTCCTGCCGTTCTACCCGAGCCATATTGGTCACAAGTAGGAGACTCCTGCCAGGTAGCGTGACCGAGACAATAGGGATCCCATCCCGCAAGCTTTACATAAGTATCGCGTATATAATCTCTCGCCTCACAGCATATATTGACCACCTTATCCTGAAGCATCTCAAAATAGGTGTAGCGCATTCTGAAGGTGCGATAGATGTCTGTCGCAGATGAGCCTATAACGTGCTGTGTGTGAGATCTGCCCAAATGCTTTCTGTCGACAAGCATATCGTAGCCCATATATATCAGAGCAATATCAAAATCTGCAAACAGAGGATCGACCTTGGCAAGCTCGGCCTGGAAATTCTCGGTCATATAGCGAGTGGGGATCTCGTAGGGCCCGAAGTGTCCTAAATTCCAGTCAAACTGAATGTGCATTTCGTCGGAATAGAGCTCCATAAATTCCACACCCTCGCGGCGATAATTATCTATAATGCCGTGAACGTATTCGGTCACTTCGGGATGGAAATAGTCCATTTCGGGAGTATCCACGTAGAACACTGCAAAGATTCTGTTGCCGGGAAGCGAGGTCTTACCCTCGACTATTATATGCTTATCTCCAAAATAGTCGCTCAATTCATAGGGCTCGTGGCTGATCGTATAGGTGTATTCATTCTCGGGTATCTCACGCACCGACTCGGGTCTTATAACAAGATAAGGAGATCCGTTGTCCTCCTCGGTGTATGCGAACAGGCGCATACGGCGGAATTCGGGATACACGTGACCCTTATTATTAGTCCAACGCTCCGAAAGAACGCCGTTAAACTTAAAGCTGCCGTCGTCCTCGCGGATACCCTCTGCAAAGAAGCGGTGCTGACCTCCAACACCCTTGATCTCCCTGAAATTTCGTCCAAGATCAAGAGGATTGGTAACACTCGCACCAATGCCCAAGCCGTATTTTTCGGCATATTCCGAGATCTTTTTTGTGCACTCAATAAACTCGGGATGAGTCAGATAAAGCTCGCGGTCTCCACCGCCGAAAAAATGATCATGGAAAAAAGTGATTACTTTATCACCCCTGCGCTGCGATTTCTCACAAATATCCTTCAGCGAAGTACTCTCTTTTGATATCTCGTTATTGGCTTCCTTCGGGGCATATTGCTCCTCGGGCATATTTGCGTATGCTCTCAAGGCATCATCCTCGGTAAGAATAACGTCAGCGCTTCCGACTAACGCCTTCAAAGGCGGACTTTTCTTAAGCTTTGGTGTAGACATAACAATTCACCTCTTACATACATATTTTAACAATTTTATTATACCATACAAAAAATAAGGTGTCAATTCCTTTGTCGTTTTTCGGAGTGAATTTTATATTCAATAACAAAAACGTCCGACCAAAGCTCATAAGAAACTCCGTCGGACGTTTTTTTAGTTGTTAGAGAAACAATTTACGTATCTGCTTGCCCGAAAGTGCAGCATCAAGCGTTTTCGGCAAAAGTGAAAAATCCGCCACAAGCGAATGTGGCTTCTTTATCGGTTCGTCCTGCTTCATCGGGACGAAATATACGTTTTTTCTTGACAAGAGAGTCGCAAGATTTGCGAGATTTGCCGACATAGCATCGTTCGACGCGAGCGCCAAGACAAGCGGTCTGTCACTGCGCAAATGAGCCTTCGCCGCCATACAGACGGGGGTGTCGGTTATACCGTTTGCGAGCTTTGCGAGCGTATTTCCCGTGCAGGGAGCGATCACAAGCGCGTCAAGCGATATCTTCGGACCAAGCGGCTCCGCATCCTCGATCGTATTGATGATTTTTCTTCCGCATACACCCTCTATTTTATCGATCCATTCCCGAGCTGATCCAAAACGCGTATCTGTTTTGTAGGCATTGTAGCTCATTATGGGGATAATGTCGTCATATTTGTTCTTCAGCTCCTTGAGTACTTCAAACGACTCTGAAAAAGTACAAAACGAGCCGCAAAAAGCATATCCTATCATACGTTTATACTCCTTTCCGAAAGAATATCGGAGACTGTTTCAAAAATATATTTTCCCGCGCTCCTCGGCGAGTATTTGCCCGGCAGAGAGGGCGCAAAGACCGTACGGATACCCACGTCTCTCGCCGCTGACAGATCGATCCCTCCGGGCAGAGAAGCGATCTCAATGTATAAGGGCTTGCTTTTGACCCCTTCAAGCACCGCGGACGTCAAAATCACAGACGGTACGGTATTAAAAACAACGTCACAAGCGTCAACCGCCGCGCCAAGCTCCTTGGCATTTCCGTCAAGGCGCATCGAACGGTAGCCATCCATTGATATCTCGCACAGGGTCTCATCGCGACGCGCCGCCACGGTAACCTCTGCTCCAAGAGAGCGAAGCATTGATGCAAGCAAAGACCCGATCCGACCGTATCCGCAAACCAAAGCTTTCATATCCTTTACCGTTATATCAGTGTGCTCCATAGCAATCATAAGCGAGCCTTCTGCAGACGGAAGCGCGTTTTTCTTTTGCAGATCATCGCTTTTATAATAATCACAAGCAAAAACGCCCTCTTTTTCACAAAGCGAGCAGATACCGTCGGGAATCATACCGCCAAGGATAGCGCGACAGTTATATCGGGAGGCAAGTCGTACAAGCTCGATAAGCTCAATAGTATCCGCCTTTGGATCAGAAGCAAGCAGAAGATTCACATTGTCGCGGGTAACAGGCAAGGGAAGTAAGATAACGTCACTACCGTCAATAGCCTTGTCAATGCTTGTGAATAGCTCCGCGTGGGTACAATGCGCGCCGAGATTACCGATCCCGAAAACCTTTACGTTATGTCCTCTCTGTATCAATTCGTTTGCGATAACGACCTGCCTATAGTCGCCACCTATTATTGCAAAACAATATTTTTCATTATTGATACTCATAATATCTCCGAACGCCGCCAATGCGGCGCTTTACTGATGTAATCAAATATTTTCAAAAGGTCATAAAAGACCTCATTCCATTTTATGCATCGGAATAAATATTGTGAAATATGTCGAATGCGGACGTTTGCGGAATTTATTTGTAAAAGAGAAGGTTTGTTAACAAAAAATTCAAACAAAAATCATTGAAATGTGGTATAATGCAGTGTATGGTAATTTCATTTTTTATTTAACAAATTAAACATCTATCTATCGGAGGTACTTATGGCTGAACTTAAGATGCTTGCCATCGACCTTGGCGCTTCAAGCGGAAGAGGAATCGTTGGCTCGTTCGACGGCAACAAACTCACCCTCAGAGAAAATCACCGTTTCTCCAACGATCCCGTGCTCGTAAACGGAAGATTTACCTGGGATATTCTCAGAATCTTCTTCGAGATCAAGAACTCGATCACCAAAACGGTAATTGACGGAGACAACGTGTCCAGTATGGGTATCGACACGTGGGGTGTCGACTACGCATTCATAGATAAATACGGCAGAATGATGGCAAACCCCACTCACTACCGTGACACCAGAACGGTAAATATCACCGATTACGTAAAGCAGTTCGTATCTCCCGAGGAGATATATAAGGTAACCGGTATCCAGGCGATCGATTTCAACACTCTCAATCAGCTCGCTGCAGACAGACGCGACGACCCCGAAATGCTCGCGCGTGCCGATAAAATGCTCTTCATTCCCGATCTTCTTAACTACTTCCTTACGGGAAAGATGGCAACCGAGTACACGATCGCATCGACAGGTATGATCCTTGATGCCGCAAAGAGAGATTTCGCATTCGATCTTACCGATAAGATCGGTATCGACCGTTCTATCTTTGCACCCCTCGTTCAGCCCTGCAACAACCTCGGCGCACTCCTTCCTCAGATCAACGATGAGGTCGGTAAGAACAACATCAAGGTCGTAAACGTAGCTTCTCACGATACTGCAAGTGCGGTAATCGCCGTTCCCGCAAAGAACAAGGACTTCATTTACATATCCAGCGGCACCTGGTCGCTTATGGGCGCGGAGCTTCCCGAGCCTCTCATCAACGATGAAACGAGAACCGCCAACTACACCAACGAGGGCGGTGC
>CAZQLJ010000163.1:0-4059 GCA_964594085.1 uncultured Clostridium sp. | reverse complement strand
CGCGACCACGATCCCGAGGAGCTTTGCTTCTACTCCAAGGCAACTACCGACTTCGAGTTCCTTTTCCCGTTCGGTTGGGGTGAGCTCTGGGGTGTTGCCGACAGAACCGACTACGACCTGACGCAGCATCAGAATGAGTCCAAGAAGGATCTTACCTATTTTGATCCCGAGACCAACGAAAGATATATTCCTTACGTTGTCGAGCCCTCGCTGGGTGTTGAAAGAACCGTGCTTTCGGTTCTTTGCGACGCTTACGACGAGGAGGTCATCGACGAGGCGAAGAACGACGTCAGAACCGTTCTTCACTTCCATCCCGCAATAGCTCCCGTTAAGGCGGCTGTTCTTCCTCTTTCGAAGAAGCTTTCCGACAAGGCGAGCGAGATCTACTGCGAGCTTTCCAAGTATTTCAACGTTGATTTTGACGAGGCGGGCTCTATCGGTAAGAGATATCGCCGTCAGGACGAGATCGGTACTCCTCTTTGCATTACGGTCGACTTCGACACGGTTGGCGACGCTGAAAAGGAAGGCGACGGCTGTGTTACCGTTCGTGACAGAGACACTATGGAGCAGGTTCGTATTCCGATTTCCGAGCTCAAGAGCTTTATTGAGAAGAAGATCGAATTCTGATAATTTCTGATTTCACTTTCTTATGGAAGATTTTGTACTTTTCGGCACTTTAGTCAACGTTTTGCTTGTCGTTGTCGGCTCGCTTATCGGTCTGCTCGTGCGCAGAGTTGCGAGGGGCAGACGTAAGGAAGCCTGCGAAGATGCAGGTGAGAGAACGAGGGCAACGTTTGGTAAACGTGTATCTGACGCTATTTTTGCAGGTATCGGTCTTTGCGTGCTGCTTATTGGTATAGGCGGTGCTATCAAGGGTGCGGTCAACTCGCAGATAAGCGGTGCCTTGTCAGGAAGCGGCGTGACTCTTGCCGATATAAGCGGCGAGAAGACGATAGTGATCATTATATCGATGGTTCTCGGCGTTATCGTCGGTGAGCTTATCGATATTGACAAGCATCTGAACCGTCTTGGAGACAAGCTTCAGTCGCTGACGAAGGATAAGGGCGGAAATATTGCCGAGGGATTCGTTTCGGCTTCGCTTTTGTTCTGTGTTGGCTCGATGTCGATCGTCGGGGCGCTCAACAGCGGAATTTCGGGAGATCATTCGATACAGATAACGAAGGGCGTGATGGATCTTATCTCGTCGATAGTTCTTGCTTCGACTCTCGGTGTCGGCGTGTTGTTTTCGTCGGTATTTGTGCTCGTCTATCAGGGATTGATCTCGCTTTTGGCAGCGTACGTTCAGCCTCTGCTCAGTACAGACGTCGTCACCTGTATGACTGCGGTCGGGTCGCTTGTAATCATAGGACTTGGTCTTAATCTTCTTGGAGTGACCAAGCTGAAGATAATGAATTATCTACCTGCGATGCTTTTCCCGATCTTACTTGTTCCGATCTGGAATCAGATCGAGATGCTTATTATGTAATACTTTCGGGGCGCGGGATCTCCCGTTGCCCCAATTTTCAAAAGGAGTATTTTTATGGATGCCAAGATTTTTAACGTGCTTGATTTCGGTGCGGTTGCCGACGGCTCTACGCTAAATTCCGCTGCGGTTCAATCTGCGATCGACGCGTGCGCGCAGGCTGGAGGCGGAACAGTAATTTTTCCTTCGGGAGATTTCGTTTTGTCTACTGTTTTTCTTAAAAGCAACGTGACGATTCGCATAGAGAAGGGCGCGAGAATTCTCGGCTCGCTCAATTTTTACGATTATGCGCCGCAGGAGGCGATAGATTATCCTGCGTATCAGGATCAGTCGCACACGTATTTTGACTGCTCGATGTTCGTTGGTCGCGATTGCGAGAATATTGCTATCTGCGGCGAGGGTGATATCGACATGAGAAGCGTCTGGGATGAGGACAACGTGCGCGATATCGTGCACCGCGGTCCCAAGTGCATTGCTTTGAAAAATTGCAAGAACGTAGAGGTCAGCGGACTTGGAATATTCCACGCAACCGACCTTGCGGTATATTTTGCGGGCTGTGAGAACGTGGATATACACGGTCTTCGAATGATCATTTACATCGACGGTGTGTCGCCCGACAATTCCAAAAACGTCAATATTTACGACTGCGATATCGAGGCGGGTGACGATGCTATCGTTTTCAAATCGTCTTATACGCTTAACAAGATCGACTTTTGCAAAAACATAAAGGTTTGGAATTGCCGTCTCAGAAGCAGATGCAACGCTATCAAGTTCGGAACCGAGACCAACGGCGGTTTTTACGATATTGATATAAGAGACATCGACATTCGCGACGTCAGGATCACTGCGCTCTGCGTTGAAAGCGTTGACGGCGCGATCGTTGACGGAATTCATTTTGAAAATATCCGCATCAGAAATGCGGGAACGGCATTCTTCGTTCACGTCGGAAAGCGAATGAGAGGCCCTGAGGGCAGGGAAGTTGGATGCATCCGAAACGTCAGCTTTGAAAATATCGTTGCGGACGGTCCGTACGTGCCCTTTACGATCATTCCTTGGAATTACATTCATTACGTAAATAAGGACTATATACAGTATCCGTGGGATTTTAATTCAGAGCACAAAAACAGGGTTCAATGCACCTCTAACGTCTGCGGTCTTGCGGATAGCCGGCTCGAAAACATAAGCTTCAAGAACATAAAGCTTACAGTTGAGGGCGGTATTACCGAATGGAATCCCGTTGTGCCCGACATAGCGCCTCCTTATCCCGAGGTCTACGTTTACGGCAAGACCTTGCCCGCAAAGGCGATCTTCTTCCGCTATATTAACGGATTGACGATCGAAAACTTCACCGTTGAGAGCTACAAGCCCGACGGACGCGAGGATTTTGCGTTTGAAAACGTGAAGGATCTTCATATTGTTTGACAGAAAAATATTTTTTGAAAAAATTTAAAAAAGGTATTGACAAGCAGTTAAAACTGTGGTATAATGCCAAAGTGAGCTGAAAAGCTCTTATCCAAAGACAGCAGGTTCCCGTAAAAGCGCAAGCCACCCTGCCGAGGAAGAAGTTAAACGAATATCTGCCTTCGGGCTTTTTTGTGTGCTTTCTTTCCCGGTTCAGTGTGTCGAGCCGTCGGGAAGAAAGTTTTTTATTTAATTAACACGGGAGGTTAAACCAAATGCCTAGTAACGCAATACTCGAACAGAAAAAACAGGTAGTTGCAGACCTCGCAGAGCAGATCAAAGCAAGCGCAGCAGGCGTTGTCGTTAATTATCAGGGTATCACCGTTGAGAACGACACAGCTCTCCGTAAGGCTCTCCGTGAAGCAGGTGTTAAGTACGTTGTTATGAAGAACACCCTCACCGGCAGAGCTTGCGATATGTGCGGCTATGGTGATATCAAGCAGTACCTCAACGGTATGACTGCTATCGCGATCTCCAGCCCCGAAGATCCTATCGCACCCGCTAAGATCCTCAAGGAATACGCAGAGAAGATCGAATCCTTCAAGATCCTCGCAGGATACGTTGACGGAGAGGTTATTGATGAAGCAGGTGTTAACAACCTCGCATCCATTCCCTCTAAGGAAATTCTCCTTGCAAAGTTCCTCGGCTCTATCAAGTCTCCTCTTTACAACTTTGCATATGCTCTTCAGGCTATCATCGACAAGGATGGCGAAGAAGCACCTGCAGCTGAAGAAGCTGCACCCGCAGAGGCTGCTGAAGCACCCGCTGCAGAATAATCGGTCAAAGACCAACAAACACAAACAAAAAATATTTTTATATTCCATATTCAGGAGGTATATTCAAAATGGCATCCGAAAAGATTACAAATATTGTTGAAGAAATCAAGACACTTACAATTCTCGAGCTCGCTGACCTCGTAAAGGCAGTTGAGGAAGAATTCGGCGTATCCGCAGCAGCTCCCGTAGGCGTAGTTGCAGTAGCAGGCGCAGCAGCAGCTCCCGCAGCTGAGGAAAAGACTGAGTTCGACGTTATCCTCACCGGCTTCGGCGACAAGAAGCTCAACGTTATCAAGGCTGTTCGTGAGATCACAGGTCTCGGACTTAAGGAAGCTAAGG
>CAZQLJ010000162.1:0-4061 GCA_964594085.1 uncultured Clostridium sp. | reverse complement strand
GAGCAGATAAAAAACAATATATCAGCGGCAGCAAGCAGAACCAACAGAAAAGAAAGCGATATCGTTCTTATGTCCGCGGTCAAAAGCGCTACCGCCGATGAAATAAATTATATACACCGTTCGCTCGGGATCAACGATATCGGCGAAAACCGGGTTCAGCAGTTGCTTGAGCGCTGGGATAAGCTTGACAGAGAGAATTTGAGAGTTCATTTCATCGGATCTCTGCAGACCAATAAGGTCAAGTATATCATCGATAAGGTGTATATGATACACTCGCTTGATTCCGAAAGGCTCGCCGCCGAGATCGACAAGCAAGCGAAAAAACACGGCATAGT
The DNA here is from genome assembly GCA_964594085.1 of uncultured Clostridium sp. Taxonomy (GTDB): domain Bacteria; phylum Bacillota; class Clostridia; order Oscillospirales; family CAG-272; genus SVTX01. The sequence goes on along the minus strand of CAZQLJ010000162.1, from coordinate 3,726 downwards.
GGCAAACGTGCTTGTTGAGATAAATTCGGGCAGCGAGGAGAACAAGGGCGGAATAGCGTATGAAGACGCCGAAAGCTTTTGCTTAAGCCTTGCAAGGTTTGAAAATATCAAGCTTTGCGGATTTATGACCATGGCGCCCAAGTGCGAAAACAAGAAAGCCTACTATCCGTACTTCCACAAAACAAAGGAAGTCGCGGAACATGTTTGGCACAACGTCCTCGGACGTAACGATAATCCCATAATTTCGATGGGAATGTCAGAAAGCTACGAGGAAGCGATAGAATGCGGCGCAACGATGGTTCGCGTCGGCAGAAGCATGTTTGCAAAATAAGAGAAAAATAAATTCTAAATACATCGGCTAACGCCTCAAAAAGAAAGGGAAAATTATGGAAAAACCTTGGTGGATGAAAAAGAAAAATGAACCCGCAACCGATTACGATGAAGATTACGACAGTATGTATTACGGAAAGACCGATCCCGACGAAAAAACCGACGAGATCGAGACTGATGCGGATCAGACCGTTGGAGAAGAAGACGGCGATATTTCCGAGGTAAGAGTAGCTTGGTCCGAGGAGGACGCTCAGGCAGTTGCTGCCGTTGAGCCACTGCGCAAAAAGACCTTTACTCCCACTACTTGCCAGGATAGCCGCGCAATAGTTGAAGCATATAGAGATGGTAAGGTCGTAGTTATCTGCGTAGAGGAGCTCAACAAGGAAAATTTCCTTCGTTTGTTCGACTACGTAATGGGAGCAGTTCACGCTCTTGACGGCGAGCTTAGCCGAATCGACAGAGACACCGTGGTTCTTCTGCCTTACGGTACGGAAGAAGATATTGACATAGAGGAGCTCGAGGAAGACCTCGACGAAGAAGAGGCCGCAGAAAACGAGTGATCTTCGAAAAAAGCTCCGCAGCGAGCTTAAAAATACGTCAAGAACCTCGAAAGAATGGAGATAGATACGTTGTTACCTGAGCCTTTATACGTTTTGGTCAGTTTCGTTGTTATTTTTCTTGAAGTCATCTCTTTTGCGATGACTATAAGAGCGATACTGAGCTGGATATTCGAGCCCGATGGAAAGTTTTTTCACTTCCTTTTCGTGCTTACCGAGCCGGCGATTATGCCGCTTAGAAAATTGTTTTACAAAATGAATTGGTTTCAGGGGATCCCGGTCGATGTGTCGTACGGGTGTACGTATATCGTTATCTTTCTCTTGCAGATGATCCTGAATTCGTTTTTGTAAGCTATGAAATTAAATATTACCGATGCACAAAAGCTTCTCGCGTCAAGGGCCGAAGACTATTTACGAAGGGCAGACCGTGGGGAGCTTGTGTGCGGAAATTTTCTGACTCCCTCGGAGGCGGCGTTTGTTGCCGTTTGTATGAAGGAGCTTGGAGCGCAGGACAGATTTTTTCTGTTCGGCGGATATAAAGAAGCCGAGCGAAAGCGACTCTTTGTTTTGCCCTCGTTTCTGTCGGATATCGACGGAGAGCCCGAGGAAAAGGTGAGAGCTTATTTTCCCGAGGACCTTTCCAACTCGATCAAAGCAGTCAAGATACAGGGCAGCGGATACCGTTCTCTTTCTCACAGAGACTATCTCGGCTCGCTTCTTGCTCTCGGAATAGAGCGTAGCGCGATTGGCGATATTTCCGTTTGGGACGATCACAGCGCTGTCGTTTTCTGTACCGATAAAATTTTCGATTTTCTGATCAAAAGCATTGACCGAATCGCTTCGGATAAGGTTACGGCAAGCGAGTATGCCAATATATCAGAGCTTGAGGTCAAAAGGGAATATCTGCCCATCTCTGACACCGTAGCATCAAATCGACTTGATTGCATAGTCGGCGCCTTGACCAACCTATCGAGAGAAAAAGCGCAAATTGCGATAAAAAGCGGACTTTGCGAGGTTAATTATCTCCCCGAGGACAGATGCGACCTCTCACTGAGTATCCCAAGCACAGTAAGCGTGCGCGGATACGGAAAATACGACGTTCTCTCATTTGACGGAGAGACAAAGCGCGGCAGACTTCGTATGACTGCCCGAAAATACGTTTGATCACAATAAAATCTATATACATTTAAATTTTGGAGAACTATTATGGCAAAGGACTACACAAGTTCACTCAATCTACCTAAAACAGAATTTTCAATGAAGGCAAATCTTCCCCAGAGAGAGCCTGAAACCTTGAAATATTGGGATGATATCGATCTTTATAACAAAATGATCGAGGTCAGAGCCGACGGAAAGGTATTTTCCTTCCACGACGGTCCTCCCTTCTCAAACGGAAATATTCACATGGGTCACGCCCTCAATAAGACCATCAAGGACTTTATCAACAAGTATAAAGCAATGACGGGATACAAGATCTCCTACGTACCCGGTTGGGATAACCACGGTATGCCTATCGAGTCGGCAATTCTCAAGAAGAATAAGATCGACCGCAAAAAGATGTCTATCCCCGAGTTCCGTTCTGCATGTGAAAAGTTTGCAGAGGGCTTTATCGAGACTCAGATGGACCAGTTCAAGAGACTTGGACTTGTCGGAGATTGGGAGCATCCCTACACCACCATGTCCCCCGAGTTCGAGGCGGCAGAGGTCAAGGTGTTCGGCGAGATGTTCAAGAAGGGCTACATCTACAAGGGACTTAAGCCTGTTTACTGGTGCCCCAAGGACGAGACCGCACTCGCAGAGGCAGAGATCGAGTATCAGACCGATAAGTGCACCTCTATTTACGTAAAGTTCAAGGTAAGCGATGACAAGGGCAAGCTCGCCTCTGTCTGCGACCTCAATAATACCTACTTCGTTATCTGGACAACTACTACCTGGACTCTGCCCGGCAACCTTGCTATCGCGCTCAATCCCGTAGAGGAATATGCGCTTGTAAAGGCGGAGAACGGCGAGACCTACGTTCTTGCAAAGGCTCTCACCGAAAAGACTATGAAGGCAGCGGGAGTTGAGAACTACGAGATCCTTGCTACGATGGCAGGCTCGGAGTTCGAGTATATGACCGCACAGCACCCCTTCCTTGACAGAAAGAGCGTTGTAGTCAATGCAGATTACGTAACTATGGATAGCGGTACGGGATGCGTACACACCGCCCCCGGCTTCGGCGCAGACGACTATCAGACCTGCCGCCGTTATAACATCGACATTATCGTCCCCGTCGACGACCGCGGCTATCAGACCGAGGACGCAGGCAAGTTCGCGGGTATGTATTACGCAGTATCCAACGAGGCAATACTCGAGGATATGAAGGAGACAGGCGCGCTTCTCGCATCCGAGGAGATCGAGCACGAGTATCCTCACTGCTGGAGATGTAAGTCTCCCATCATCTTCCGTGCGACTCCTCAGTGGTTCTGCTCGGTCGAGTCCTTCAAGGAAGCGGCAGTTGAGGCTTGTAAGCCTGTCAAGTGGCTTCCCACTTGGGGTGAGGAGAGAATGATCCAGATGATCAGAGAGAGAGCCGATTGGTGCATCTCCCGTCAGCGTCATTGGGGACTTCCCATTCCCGTATTCTACTGCGACGAGTGCAAGAAGCCGATCTGCAACGACGAAACTATCGAAGCAGTATCAAAGCTCTTTGGTGAAAAGGGCTCTAACGCTTGGTTTATGATGGAAGCAAGCGAGATTCTTCCCGAGGGATTCGTATGTCCTCATTGCGGCAAGTCTCACGGCTTTAGCAAGGAGACCAACACGCTTGACGGTTGGTTCGACTCTGGCTCGTCCCATT
>CAZQLJ010000161.1:0-4137 GCA_964594085.1 uncultured Clostridium sp. | reverse complement strand
ACCTTTTTCTCGAAAAAGGTACTAAAAAATCTAATCACAAGGCTAACTATGCAAATATTGAAGATAAACAAAAACGACGCGGGACAGCGGCTTGACAAATTTCTTACGAAAGCGGTCAAGGGTCTTCCTGCGTCGCTTATGTATAAGTACATAAGAACGAAAAAGATAAAGGTCAACCGCAAACGTACGGAGCAAAAATACGTTCTGCAGGAGGGCGACGAGATACAGCTCTTTATTCGTGACGAATTCTTCGATTCGCCCGAAAAGGACGACGGGGCATTGTCGCGCATAACGCCAAAGCTTGATATCGTCTACGAGGACGAGAATATACTGCTTTGTAACAAGCGCCCGGGAGTGCTCGTCCACGAGGACGACAGCGCCTCGGACAACACCCTCATAATGCACATAAAGGCGTATCTTTATCAGAAGGGCGAGTATGATCCCGATGAGGAGCAGTCATTTGCGCCCGCGCTTTGCAACCGTATCGACAGAAATACGGGCGGAATAGTGATCGCGGCGAAGAACGCCGAGGCGCTCCGCGTGATGAACGAAAAGATCAAAAACGACGAGATCCGTAAGTTTTATCTTTGCGCGGTCCACGGAAAGCTTCCCAAGCGCGCTGACACTCTTACGGGATACCTCAAAAAGAACAGCGCCAACAATCTTGTGACTATATCCGACAAGAAAAAGGACGGATATAAGAATATCATCACGAAATACAAGGTCATAATGGAGAAGAGAGATCAGAGTCTTTTAGAGGTCGAGCTCGTTACGGGCAGAACGCACCAGATAAGAGCTCACATGGCGCATATAGGTCACGCTCTGCTTGGCGACGGTAAATACGGAGTCAACCGCGACGATAGAGTGCAGGGATATAAATATCAGGCGCTGTATTCGTACCGTCTTATCTTCGACTTTGGAGATGACGACGGATATCTTGGTTATCTGTCGGGAAAGCAAGTAAATCTTGATCCCTCGGACGTTTGGTTCGTTTCGGACTTTGTTGGAGCAGAGAAAAAAATAGAAAAATTGATCTCGGCAGGGAAATAACCATACCTTATCAAAATGAAAGGAGAGAACGAAGTGAAAAAAATTCTAAACAAAATTCCACCGATGCTGATGCTTGCTATCAGCGCCTTTTTCACCGCGCTCCCCTTGGTGATCACAGAGCTTGGTTTTTTGCAGTGGATATCCGTGATCCCCGCGGCTGTCGTACTGCTCGAAAGTATACACAATAAAGGAATCAAGCTCAAAAAAATGTACGGCAGAGGGCTGATATTTTTTTGGATATATTACGCCGTAGTATTCCATTGGTTCTTCTATATGTATCCGCTTGATTTTGCGGGACTTTCAAACGGAGCATCGCTCGTGGTCGTAGTTGTCGCGTGCCTTGGATTGTCGCTCATACAGGCGCTATTCAGTGCGTTCGCATTCGTGCTTATCACTGTAATCTCAAGAACAAAAATAATTGAAAAACGACCTTTACTGACGCCCTTCGTTGCGGCGGCAGTGTGGACGGTTACCGAATGGTTTCAGACTGTCGGTTGGTGGGGCGTGCCGTGGGGCAGATTGCCGCTTGGACAGATCGACGCGACGTTGCTCGTGCGAAGCTCCGCATTTTTTGGATCATATTTTGTGACCTTTACGATAATTGCCGTAAATTTTTTGTTGGCAATAGCGTTAATGAAGACCGATGCAAGAAAATTGGGTGTTTCTTTGGCGGTCGCACTTTTCTGTATTAATCTTGCACTTGGTGTTGCCGTTACTGTCAACTACAAGGACAACGGAGAGACCGTACGTGTTGCGGCAGCTCAGGGTAACATTTCATCAAGCGACAAATGGGATGCCGACAGCCTCGATAAAACGATGGAAATATACGCAGATCTGACCGAGAGTGCGGCAGATGACGGTGCAGACATAGTGGTTTGGCCCGAAACTGCATTGCCGTACGATCTGTTCAACAACGAAAGACTTTACACCTACGTCAGTGAGCTCGCAAGAGAGCATCAGGTGACTATTTTGGTCTCGGCATTTACAAAGGACGAAGAAAGTGGAAAGCTTTACAACTCCGTCATAGAAGTCAAGCCCGACGGTAATTTCGGAGAAACGATCTATTCAAAGCAAAGACTCGTTCCTTTCGGTGAATTCGTACCCATGCGTGAGCTTGTGATGTTTTTGATCCCACCGCTTGCCAACGTGGGAATGCTTGATGATGACTTGCTGGCAGGCGAGGAAAGCGCGGTAATTTCTACCGTGGTCGGAAATGTTGGCTGCGGCATTTGCTTCGACTCTATCTATGAGACGCTTATACTTAACTCTGTGCGTAACGGAGCAGAGTTGATCGCTATATCAACTAACGATTCGTGGTTCAGCGATTCTGCGGCACTTGATATGCACAATTCACAATCACGCCTCCGTGCAATAGAAACGGGAAGATACGTTGTACGTTCGGCAAATACGGGAATATCCTCGGTTATAGATCCGCTTGGAAACGTGAGAGAAAATCTTGGCGCGCTTAAGAGTGGATACGTGGTATCTGACGTACATTTGAGAAATGATATTACACTTTACACCACCATTGGAAATACGTTTGTATATCTGTGTATGACATTTTTGGTGGCAATAATGATTGTTGATTTTTGTCAAAAATTACAAAATGATAAGTTTATTAAGAATTCTTAAATTTGTAAATAGAGGGACGATTTTGTAAAAAAATCTATTGACAAAAAAATTATAGAGTGGTATAATAGTAGTGCATTTTAAGAAAGGGGATTTTTGACATGAAAAAATCTATTATTAAAGTTCTTGCACTTTCTCTCGTAGCAGTTATGATGTGCCTCGCACTCGTTTCTTGCGGCGCGCCTAACTCCGATCCCGAGAAGGCAGCTAAGGCTCTTCAGGACAACGACTACACCGTAACCACCGTTGAGAACAGCGGTCTCGGCGCAATCGCAATGGCAGTATTCACTGCAGCAGGTATCGAGGATCTCGAGTGTGTTGTTAGCGGAACCAACGCTGACGGCGAGCACGTAACTATCTTCTATTTCGAAGACAGCAAGGCTGCTAACGAAGAATGGGAAGACGTTAAGGCTTACTTCGAGGACGAGGAAGATGACGACTCCGATTGGACCATCAAGAAGTCCGGCGCTATGATCTACTACGGAACCTCCGCAGGTATCAAGGCTGCAAAGTAATTTAAAAACATAAAAAAAGAACCGCCACGGCGGTTCTTTTTTTGCGTTTCAGATCAATGCATCTGTAACAGAGGTTGAATTTTCTCAAACTACTTTACAAAAGCGCGAAAAAGTGTTATAATACATATATCTATGTGTACAATTTTGTCGAAAGGAGAATTGAGCCGTGGAAAAGGAATACAAATATCTCGGCAGAGTTAATTCTCCCGAGGACGTAAAAAAGCTGAGTAAGCTTGAGGCAGAGGAGCTCTGCGCGGAGCTTCGCGAGCATATTATAGCTGTGACTGAGAAAAACGGCGGACATCTCGCCTCAAACCTCGGTGCGATCGAACTGACTGTTGCGATACATAAGGTTTTTGATTGCCCGCGCGATCACGTTATATTCGACGTCGGACATCAAAGCTATGCTCACAAGATCCTTACAGGTCGTTTTGATAGATTTGATACCTTAAGACAGCCGGGCGGCGTTACAGGATTTACTAACCGCTTTGAAAGCGAATATGACTGCTTTGGAGCAGGCCATAGCTCAACGTCGCTGTCAGCCGCGCTTGGCTTTGCAAAGGCGGATCAGCTCAGCGGTAACGACGCTTATACCGTAGCCGTTCTTGGAGACGGCGCATTTACGGGCGGAATGATACACGAGGCGCTGAACAACTGCGATAAGGATCTCAAGCTCATCATCATTCTCAACGAAAACGAGATGTCGATATCGAAAAATATCGGAAGATTTGCGTCAAGTCTCGCCAAGCTTCGCCGCAAGAGTGGATATTTTAGGGCAAAGCGCCGTACGGTGTCGTTCGTAAAAAAGATTCCCCTTATAGGCAAATGGCTTTTTAATGCGATAAAGGGACTCAAAAAATCTATCAAAAACTCTTTGTACGGCAGTAATTATTTCGAGGATATGGGACTTTATTACATCGGTCCCGCCGACGGAAATAATTAC
>CAZQLJ010000160.1:0-4145 GCA_964594085.1 uncultured Clostridium sp. | reverse complement strand
AGCCGTCGGGAATAAGAAAATTTTTCGACATTGCCGCAGGCATGGAGGGTGTCATCTCTCTCGGAGTTGGTGAGCCCGATTTTCCAACGCCTTGGCATATAAGACGCGAGGGAATAAAGTCTCTCGAAAACAGTAAAACGAGATATACGTCGAATGCAGGTCTTATCGAGCTCAGACGAGAGATCTGTAAGTATATCGAGCGCCGCTACGGCGTCACCTACAACGCAGATAACGAGGTTCTCGTTACGGTCGGAGGAAGCGAGGGCATCGACGGAGCTATCCGTGCGCTTGTCGCTCCCGGAGACGAGGTCATTATACCTCAGCCGAGCTTCGTGTGCTACGAGCCGATAGTCAGACTCGCGGGCGGTATTCCCGTTATCGTCGAGCTCAAGGCAGAGAACGAATTCCGTCTTACCGCGGACGAGCTTCGCGAGGCGATAACCGACAAGACCAAGCTCCTCGTATTTCCTTTCCCCTGATATTCTACTTGTGCAGTTATGGAAAAGGAGGATATCGATGCAATCGCGGAGGTACTGCGCGATCCTTCTATCTGTGTGCTCTCCGACGAGATATATTCCGAGCTGACCTACGGCGGTAAGCGCCACGTGTCCATTGCTTCGATTGAAGGAATGAGAGAGAGGACTGTGCTTATAAACGGCTTTTCAAAGAGCTATTCGATGACGGGCTGGAGAATGGGCTATGCCTGCGCTCCCGCGCCTATCATCGCGCAGATGACAAAAATACATCAGTTTGCTATTATGTCCGCGCCCACGACCTCGCAGTATGCGGCGGTCGAAGCACTGCGCAACGGCGACGACGACGTGACGACGATGGTCGCGGAGTACGATATGCGCCGCAGACTTATGGTGGGCGGATTTAATAAAATGGGAATGGATTGCTTCGAGCCCAAGGGCGCGTTTTATTGCTTCCCGTCGATAGGTCGCACGGGAATGACGAGCGAGAAATTTTGCGAGGAGCTGCTTCGCTCCAAGAAGGTCGCCGTCGTGCCGGGAAGTGCGTTTGGAAAGAGTGGGGAAGGCTTCGTCAGAGTGTCGTATTGCTACTCGACCGACCACATAAAAGAGGCGCTTTCGCGAATAGAAGAATTTTTGGAAGAGGTCTGCCCAAAGGCTTGAATGTTGGCAACTTCAAACCATAATAATTGAAAATGAATATTCACTAAAATATACACAAAATATGCAAAAATGCAGGTCGCTGACGATCTGCGTTTTTGATGAGGTGTTTGATGAAATTAGACGATAATAAAAAAGCATTAAGAAAAAAGCTGTATTTGTTCAGCGCGATCACACTTGCAACAATATACACTCTTAACGGACTTGTAGTATCCCCGATTTATATTGGTGTGATAAACGATATCATATATGACGGCTCCGTGCTGGTCGATCTTTTGTTCTATCTCAGACGACTGCTCGAGTTGGTCGCCGTTGCGGCAGTGTACGCGATCTTCATCTATGGAATATACCGTTTTACACTCTCGGGTTTCAGGGGCGGAATAGGAATATTTATAGGCGCCACCTTGTATAAATATTCACTGAACGCGATCGTCGACTGGGTGAATAACGGTGGTATTCCGACCACTTGGCTCGTCGATATTTTGTACGTTTTGTACTACTCGCTTCTTGAGCTTTTGCAGCTAGCTCTTGTTTTGGCAATAGTTTGCTCACTTATTTCACGTCACTGGAAAGCCGTTGAATTCTGCAAAAAGGTCGGCAAAACTCACCTTATTCCCGATATCCTTCCGTTCAAAAAGCTTTACGACAAAGCGAATTGTTTACTCCGATCCGTCCTCGCGTGCTCGATCGTTATATTGCTCATAAGCCTTATGACACAAGCGATCAACGATATTTTGACGATCGAAAAGATCATCGATCCGCTGCTTATGATTGTCGCTTATTTAGCGGAGATCGTGCTCGCTGTTATATGCTATTTTGTTATGTTCGTCACGCTCAACGTCTGTGCCGATAAGCTTGATTTCCCTTGTGACAAAAGAGAAAATCCCAATGCAAGCGAAAATTGATCGCAAAAAACATTGATAAAATAGCCGCAAAAATCAAACGAAAACTTCATCCCCAACAGTCAAATCCAAAACAAGATATATTGTTGTTGGCAAACAACAAAAAACGGTCAAAAACGGTCAAATTTTGACCGTTTTTTTCTTTTTTGTGAACAATTGAAAAATTGTACCCGAAAACGCAAAAAAAGCCTTATATAATTTGGAAAAACCCTTGACTTTACCGCCGTTTTTCTGTTATAATAATATATACTATATTAAAATTGGAATATTAGGGCCAAAATCAACAGCGATTCGACCGAGATGGGTCGACAAGTGATCGACAACTATTTGAATAAAACACAACGGAAAGGAACTTAACGGATATGAAGGATATAAGCAGAAACCTTACGATGCTTTGTGATTTTTATGAGCTGACTATGAGCAACGGATATTTCAAGTGCGGTATCAAGGATAAGACCGTTTATTTTGACGTGTTCTACCGTGATAATCCCGATGGTGGAGGATTTGCTGTCGTTGCAGGTCTTGAGCAGATAGTCGAATATATCAACGATCTTCACTTCGACGACGACGATATAGAATATCTCCGTTCCAAGAAATGCTTTGACGAGGAATTTCTCGAATATCTCCGCACGTTCAAGTTCACGGGAGACATCTGGGCAATTCCCGAGGGAACCGTTGTTTTCCCCGGAGAACCCTTGATGACTGTCAGAGCCAAGGCGATCGAGGCGCAGTTCATTGAGACCTACATTCTGATGATCATCAACCACGAATCGCTGATCGCGACGAAGGCGGCTCGTCTTACCCGCGCGGCAAAGGGAAGGGTCGTAAGCGAGTTTGGATCTCGCAGAGCGCAGGGCGCAGACGCGGCAATACTCGGTGCTCGTGCGGCTTATATAGGAGGCTGTAACTCAACGGCATGTACTATTACCGACGAGGTGTTTGGCGTTCCCGCAACGGGCACTATGGCGCACGCCTGGGTTCAGATGTTTGACACCGAATATGAGGCTTTCAAGACCTATTGCGAGATATATCCGAATAATGCGACACTTCTTGTGGATACTTATAACGTAATAGAATCGGGAATTCCGAATGCAATAAAGGTATTCAACGAAGTCCTTAAGCCCTTGGGAATAACCAAGTGCGGCATTCGTATCGACTCGGGAGATATTACTTATCTCTCCAAGAAATGCCGCAAGATGCTTGACGACGCGGGCTGGACTGAGTGCCGTATCATCGTATCGAATTCGCTTGACGAATATATAATCCGCGAGCTTATCAGACAGGGCGCGGAGATAGACGGTTTTGGAGTGGGTGAGCGACTGATCACCGCAAAGAGTCATCCCGTTTTCGGCGCGGTCTATAAGCTTTGCGCTATTGAAGATGAGAACGGTACTATAAGGCCCAAGATAAAGATCAGCGAAAACGTTGGCAAGATCACCACTCCGCATTTCAAAAAGATATACAGATTACGTGGCAGAGATACGGGCAAGGCGGAGGTCGACCTTATCTGTCTTCACGACGAGGTGATCGACGACTCCAAGCCTATCGAGGTGTTTGATCCCGAGCATACGTGGAAGCGCAAGCTAATTGAAAACTTTACCGCAACAGAGCTGCTCGTTCCGATATTCAAGGACGGCAAGCAGGTATACGAGCTCCCCTCCTTGAAGGAGATCAGAGAGTACCACGCAAAAGAGATAGAGGGAATGTGGGAAGAGGTAAGACGCTTTACCAATCCGCACAACTATTACGTGGACCTTTCCGAAAAGCTTTGGGAAATAAAGAACGAGATGCTCAAGGCGGGAGCCAACTCAAATAAGACGGGCAAGTAATGTCGCAAATATTGTAAAAATGGCTCGGAGATCTATGCCGCAAGGCATTTTCAGATATAAGACTCTGCAGTCAACTGTAATTTGACAGAAAGGATCGAAAAGATGCTTCAAAACATAAAACTTTCGGTATCACTATGGGACAATATAGTCCAATTATTTAAGGACTACGTGTGGTTTTCGGTATCCCAGATAACGTTCGTGGACATAGTTGATATACTGTTGCTTTCGAGCTTGATTTATATTCTCTACAAGTTCATAAGGGACAGACATGCGGGAAGAGC
>CAZQLJ010000159.1:0-4180 GCA_964594085.1 uncultured Clostridium sp. | reverse complement strand
CTCTTTTCGGCATCGTTCCACTTCAAAACACACCCAAGGTGAGAGCACCGCGGCGCCGTCGGGCGAAGAATATTCGTCAAGGTCTCGAAGGCATTCACAAAAAGCTGACCGTGTAAAATGCTCCTCGAAGGATTCAACACCTCCCACAACTCGTTCTCCTCACCGCACACCATATCACAAAGCAGACCTGCCGCAACCATAGAGCCGACCATTCCCCACTTATTAAAGCCCGTAGCCACGTATAGATGCGGAGTATTGACAGAATAACGACCAACGTAAGGAATCCCGTCAAGCGTCATACAGTCCTGCGTTGCCCACGCGAATTTTTCTCTCGCATCGGGATAATTATTTCTTGCAAAATCACGCAGGCAGGAGTATCCCCCGCCCTTTTTCCCCGTTCTGTGACCGCCGCCACCGAGCAGTAAAAGATCTCCGTAATTTCTGAACGACAGACCGCTTCCGCTTTCGTCAACGTACATTCCGTCCACCGCTTGCGCACCCTCAAGCGCGGTAACGTAAGAACGGTGCTGATACATTTTAAGAAAAAATCCACCGTGTCGGTCAATAAACGGAAAATGCGCCGCCATAATTATTATCTTGGCATCAATGTGATATTTGTCGGTAAATGCGCGCGAGCCGTCAACGTCAACGATATGCGTTCGCTCGTAAATATTAAGATCCTTCGCAATCGCCGAGATAAACTTCAATGGGTGAAACTGCGCCTGATTTTTACAGCGCAACGCACCGACGGTATCTATCGGCAAATGCAAATTCTCGCAAAGCTCGGCGTAAAATCCGAGTTTTTTAAGTGCATATACCTCATTCTCAAGCTTTTTTCGGTCGTCAAGCGAGTAAATATAATTGTCCCGTACCTCGTAATCGCAATCGATCTCGCGACAAAGCTCCGCGTATTTCTCCAAAGCCGCCAGGTTTTCACGGAGATACGCGCCTGCCGCATCGACCCCGTATTTCTTGATTATTTTATCGTATATCAATCCGTGCGCCAAGGTCAGCTTTGCCGTAGTATATCCCGTCACACCGCTACAAATACGATCCTTTTCAACGAGAATATACGGAATATTTCTCTTATGCAAAAAATATGCCGTCAATATCCCCGCCATACCTCCGCCGACGATCAGAACGTCGGTCTTTTTATTTTCATTCAGAGCCGAAAATTTGGGCAGCTCTGATCCGTCATACCAAAGTGAACTCATAAAATAACCTCTCAAAACCTATTTTAAGAATTATTTTCTCACAAATTCAACTTTTAATACAGAATCAAAGCTGCCCTGCATTTTTTATTAACAAAAAGCGAAACCTATCATCAGCATCCCGTCATGATCTCAATGATCTTGCGGTCTGTCTCCTTCATGCCGTCGTGACCGAGTATAGAAATATTACGGATCGTATTCTCCACGCCCTTGCTGACAAGACCGTCGCCGCCGTAGAATTGACAACCCTCCGAGAACATTTCAAATCCCATAATGCCCGCGTCGACCGCCATCGCGATCTTTGCCGCACAGCTCGCCTTCGCGCCATCGCAAACGATTCCGCTTGAAATAGCCAGAGCGTTAACGAGAGTATGATTTATAGCACGAAGATCGCGCGTAAGCAAATACGCTATTCCCGCCCCCGCGCCTGCGCCCGCGCTGACCGCGCCGCAGTAAGCCGATAGCCTTCCAATGCCACTCTTAAGGTGAAGCGTGACAAGATTAGATAAGGTCAAAGCACGCAAAAGCTCCTCATGACTCTTTTCGTGATATTCTGCATAAGCGATAACGGGCAGACTCGCCGTCATTCCCTGATTTCCGCTTCCCGAATTAATAACGACCGGCATATCACAGCCACTCATTCTCGCATCCGAGCCTGCCGCGGCATAAGCCTTGGCACGAGTGCGAATACTGTCGTCGCGCTTCATAAGTAACTGACCTATTCTCGCCCCATAATTGTTAGTCAGTCCCTCGCGAGAGATCGCCGTATTGTAGTCGATCTGCCGCTGCAAAATTTCCTCCACGTCAGATAATTCGACACTCTCGGCAAAATCAAAAATATCCGCCATGTTGAGCAGCTCGTGATCGGGCTTTTCAGTATCCTCGCCGACCTGCTCCCTTTCAAAGAACACACATTTGCCGTTGTCTATTATTTCGGTGACGTTGGTGTGCTCGTCCTCGATATGAACCGACACCGAGCAATCTCCCTTTGAGACCGTTATAACGAGATCAAGCAGATGCGAGCTTTCAAGCGGCGAGACCTTGATATCAAACTCCTTCATTCTTTCGGCAAGAGAGCACTCCTGCTCTGCCGTCACCGAGGAAATCACCTCAAGCTGCCTGTCCGCATCACCGAACAAAATACCGACCGCTGCCGCGGCTTCAAGACCGCGCAAGCCGTTGGTGTGTGGCACGATAACGCTTTTTACGTTCTTAATAATGTTTCCGCTGGCCTGAATATGCACAGCTTCGGGCAATACACCCAAAACCTCCCTAGCCTTAGCCGCACAAAAAGCGACCGCGATAGGCTCGGTACAGCCCATAGCGGGCACAAGCTCACGGTGAAGAATTCCAACATAGTTTTGATATAATATCGATGTTTTTTCCATAAAATATCCTTTTTCATCTTTATTATGTCAATTATACTAAAATCTGCGCACTTTGTCAAGAAGTTGATATAAAGATTCTTTTGATCAAAATAAAAGAATCACAAATAATTTGTATTATTTATCTACACTCGCATTTAAGCAAATATTTTCTTTTACATATAGTTTGTTGTAACATTTTTCGCATAGTTGTCCTGCACCCTCACTATAATAATTTCTTTCATTTATAGGTACGTCATATCTATATCCGGTTTCTTTACCGCATATTACACACTTTTCTAAATAACAATACTGTTCGTCCCTTTTTGTCATATTCACCGTTCCCATCCCAATGTTATTTTGATCCGTAAGCTTAGCTTTGCTTACACTATAATTATACTCTATATATAGACAATTGTCAATACTTGGAGTATAAATTATAATTAAATTAATAATAAGCAAAGGAGCATAACAATGATAACCTACAAGCCGCTTTATGAGACTATGAAAAAAAAATGCATAACGACATACAAGCTTATAAACGACTTTGGAGTCAGTCGAAGCCTTATTGACCGATTGAAACACAATAAACCCATAACCACGGTGACCCTAAACGATCTTTGCATAATCCTCGACTGTAAAGTTGAAGATATTATTAAATACGAGAAAGATGTATAATAATTAAAAAATCGGCGCAAATCACGCCGATTTTTTATTTGAATTTTATATCACTTCAAAGCCGTCTTATCCTTCTGAATAACGTCATGCGCGCCACCCTCAACGATACTCGTCGCAGAAACGAGCGTGAGCGTTGCCTTCTCCTGAAGCTCGGGGATAGTCAAAGCACCGCAGTTGCACATCGTCGACTTGACCTTCGCCAAGGACATAGCGACGTTGTCCTTAAGGCTTCCCGCATAAGGAACGTAGGAGTCAACTCCCTCCTCAAAGGAAAGCTTCTTGTCACCGCCAAGATCGTATCTCTGCCAGTTGCGAGCGCGAGCCGAGCCCTCACCCCAATATTCCTTGTAGTAAGTGCCACCGATCGAGACCTTGTTCGTGGGCGATTCGTCAAAGCGAGCAAAATATCTGCCAAGCATAACGAAATCAGCACCCATAGCAAGAGAGAGAGTAATGTGGTGATCGTAAACGATACCGCCGTCAGAGCAAACGGGCACGTAAACACCGGTCTCCTCAAAATATCTGTCTCTTTCAGCACAGACCTCAATAAGAGCAGTCGCCTGACCGCGACCGATACCCTTGGTCTCACGTGTAATGCAGATCGAACCGCCGCCGATACCGACCTTGATAAAGTCAGCACCGCAATCAGCAAGGAATCTGAAGCCTGCCGCATCAACAACGTTTCCTGCGCCAACCTTTACGCTGTCGCCGTATTTTTCACGTATCCAAGCTATGGTTCTCTGCTGCCACTCGGAAAATCCTTCGGACGAGTCGATACAAACGACGTCAACGCCCGCCTCAACGAGAGCAGGAACTCTCTCTGCGTAGTCACGCGTATTTATACCCGCACCGACCACATATCTCTTCTTAGCATCGAGAAGCTCGTTGGGATTCTTCTTGTGCTTGTCGTAGTCCTTGCGGAAAACG
>CAZQLJ010000158.1:0-4184 GCA_964594085.1 uncultured Clostridium sp. | reverse complement strand
GTGGTTCTGAATTCAAAATCCACGTTCCCTTCCATCAGGTAATTTTTGCTCTCGATTATCGGAGTAAGGTCATAGTTTTCCGCAAGACCGACCGTATAGGCGTACTTTGCCGGGTGATTTTTTATGTCCATAGCAACGTAGTCGACGAGCTTATCCTCGACCAATCTTCTTATGACATCGGGGCGAGTTCCGTTAGTGTCGAGCTTAACTGCATATCCAAGATCCTTGACTTCCTTAATAAAGTCGTACAGCCCCGGCATAAGCGTCGGTTCGCCGCCCGTGATCGCAACTCCGTCGAGCACACCTGATCTTTTTTTCAGGAACGCAAATATTTCGGCATTTGAATAAGGCTTTTGATCGTCGGCACGGACTACTAGGGACGCGTTATGGCAAAAAGGACATTTGAAGTTACAGCCTCTTGTAAAAAGCGTGCATGCCACCTTGCCTGGAAAGTCAAGCAAGGTGAGCTTTTGTAATCCTGCAATTATATTGTCCTTCATTGTTATCATACCTCGTCGAAATTGATCTTGCGAGAAAGAAGGTATCCGTTATCCATAGTATATACGGTATCTGCTCGCTTGGCTATCTTCATATCGTGTGTGACCATTACCAGCGTAAGTCCTATCTGCGCACGGGTTTCAAGCAAGAGCTCGAGAACCTCGTCAGCATTTTTACGGTCAAGATTTCCCGTAGGCTCGTCGGCAAACAGTATTTGAGGCATATTTATAAGCGCGCGGGCTATGGCAACTCTCTGCTGCTGTCCACCCGAAAGCTCGCTGGGCAGATGGTGAAGTCTATCCGACAGGCCGAGCATCGGAATAAGCTTTTTGAGATGCTCCTCGTAGGAGAATTCGTCGCGGCGGCACATCATTGTGGGCACAAGGATATTTTCGTATGCGGTGAACTGCGGGATCAGGTTATGCTTCTGAAATACCACTCCGATATTCATTCCGCGATAGCGGTTAAGCTCATCGGCTCCCATTTTTGTTATTTCCCTGCTTCTTATTTTTACTGATCCTGCATTTGGCTTATCAAGGCCTGCGCAAATATTCATAAACGTACTTTTTCCCGAGCCCGAAGAGCCGATTATCGCCACAAATTCGCCTTCATGAACCTTGATACTTGCTCGATTGACCGCGGTTACCACGTCATCATACTGCTTGTACTGCTTTATGATGTCGGTCGCCTCCAGCATAATTCTGTTGGGGTCTATGGTGTTAAGGTCAATGGCACTTGTTTTATTTTCCATAATTTAACTCCGTTTTTTATAACTCTATTTTCTGTGCTTCTATCAGCTTGCTCTCGTTCTGAAGTTTTCTCTTATAAAGAAGGAAAGGAATCAGACTTGAAATGCATCCGCAAAGTGCGGAAACACCTGCATAAAGGAGTATTGTCGAGAACGGAACGAAGCTATTAAATGAGACGTTCATTCCGGGCACTCCAAGCCTTGGCAGTACACTCGTGAAAATGCGGTATATTCCATAGCAGGTCAATCGGCTGAGTATCAGATTTACAACAAAGCTGATAGCGAATATGAGAACACCCGAGACTGCGTGTATGCCTCCGATCTCCTTGAGTGTCGCGCCAACCGAGCCGAGAGTTCTGAACTCCGCTTCCCTCTTTTTATAGAACATCACCTGCGAGAATATCCAAACGACAGGAGATATCATAAGCACGAGGATGGAAAGCAGATAAAGAAGCCCTGGAAGATTTACGCGGTTGTCCACAATAGAGTATATATCCTCGTTGGTGTATGCAACGTTCCAGTCGGGATAGTTTCCCATTACGTTTTTTATTTCGGATCTGATATCAGAAACGTTATCAAGATCAATGCCCGATTCGGAGAAGAGCTTGAGCTCTGTTATTGCGTGTTTATCGGTGGTTATGCCGTGGTAAGTATCAGAGTTCATTCCAACGATGAAGCTATCTGTTGCATCGGTATCGTGGATAACTGCGCCGACGGTGTATTCGGTATAATCAAAGGAACAGTGGTATATCTGTTGTGTAAGTATCTTGTTGGCATCGGACTGTGCAAGCATTTCGCTATCGGTCGAGACCCAATCGGCGACTACTACCGTATCGCCCGGCTTAAAATCAAAGCTTTTCGCACCGTAGAGTCCTTCGCTGATTATTATCATATTGTCGTCTGCGAGGAGCTTTTGAGCGTCGTATCCCGCGAGATATTCAACGTCGTAAAGAGATTCGTACATCTCAAGCTCAAGTGTGTCGATGCAAACGTATCGGCAACGGTTGGTTGCGCGGTTATATCCCTTGACCTCGTCGAGAGAGGTTACCGTGAAATTAGAGCCGCCCACCTCGGTGCCCGGAAGAATGAGCAGATGATCCATTCTTACGTCGAAGCTCTTGCTTTGCTCGAAGGTGACCTTGTCGACGTTGTCGATATTGCCAAGCTTTTCAAGAAGCTCTTCCGCTTCCCAGTTCGCTTTATTACGATTTTCATCGAGTATAGTGCTGAATTTATATGTGAGTATGACCGATTCGTCGGGAGCTTCGTTCTCTGTTTTCAACATATTGGCACAGTATATTCCCGTAACGAAGATGACCGAGAAGCAGACTGCTCCGAGGACGAGTCTTGCGACGTATTTTCTGAATCTCCAGGTGGTGTAAGCCTCGTAATTGAGGGGCATTTTCTTTGCGAAGATATTGAAGGAACGGCGCGGAGAGGATACGAAATTGGAGTTGTCGGCGGTAGTTATAAGCGCTATCGGGGGCTTGATGAAAAGCGTTCCGAGTGACGAGCACGCTGCGACGAAAGCCGAGATAAATGTCAATGCCGCGTAGAGCAAGAGCTGCAAAAGTGAGATCTTGACTGAAACTCCGCTATCGGCATATACTATCAAAGTCAAAAGATATGATATGATCGCGGACGGAATGAGTGTGATCAGATTTATCGTCAAGAGCTCGTTCATCGCGATCTTACCGAGCATTTTTTTGTCGGCACCGAAGGTCATATATATGCCGTATTGGAATTTATAGTGGTTGGTGCGCACCGAGTATATTACCCCGAGGATCAGGGTGCCTATGATAAAGGACAAGGCTCCGATTATGACGGATGAGAGAAGTATCTCTCCGCGCAGTTCGGTACGATAAGTGTATTTCGGGGTCACTTGGTATTGTACCGTTACGTTACTGAGATATTTTTCGACAAACTCGTCGAGAGCTCCTCCCTTGAGGTTGACTCCTATGCTATCCTTATTCCCTACGTATCCAAAGCTTGTAAAGCACGCCTTACTGCTTGAACGATCGTAATTCAGACGGTTCATAACCGTGGCAATTCCCGTGTTTGTTCCCGTTATGGTTACGTCATATTTATAATTATCTTCAAACAGGGTATCATTGGCATTATAATTTGTAAACGCAGAGAAAGTCCAGATCCCGAAAAGGAGCTGGACTACTATTACTGCGGCATAAAGACCGATAAATTCCTTATAATTTATGAGGACGCTTTTTACCGAGCTTTTTATTGAATTCTTAAGCTTTCTTAAAAATTCCAATTTGAGTACCTCTCATTTATATATAGCTACGCTGGATTGCCACTACTCTGCCAAGAATGAGCACCTCGTCGACTATTATCGGCTCCATGGTGCTGTTTTCGGGCTGAAGGCGGTAATGACCGTTCTCACGGAAAAATCTCTTGACGGTTGCCTCGTCGTCGATAAGAGCGACCACGATCTCTCCGTTTTCAGCGTAGCAGGTCTTTTCGGCTATGACCATGTCGCCGTCCATAATGCCGACCTCTATCATACTTTCGCCCTTTACCTTTAAGGCAAACATTTCATCGGCGGAGATCCTTCCTATATATCCTATGTATCCCTCAAATGTCTCCTCTGCGAGTATGGGCTGGCCTGCGGTGACTGTGCCGAGCACACGGACTGCCGAAACTGTGGGCATATCCTCGTTAACGACGCTTATAGCACGACTCTTGCCGTCCTCCTTGCGTATATAGCCAAGGGTGTCGAGGCGATTGAGGTACATATGCACGGTTGAGGTGCTTTTGTATCCAAGATCTCGCATAATATCGCGCACGCTGGGCGCAAATCCGTTGTTTTTTACGGAATTTACGATATAATTATACACTTTTTGTTCTTTCGGCTTGAGTTTTTCCATTTTTACTCTCCTGTTGCTTTAAAATATAGCACAAATGTATCTTTTTATATTTTAAC
>CAZQLJ010000157.1:0-4214 GCA_964594085.1 uncultured Clostridium sp. | reverse complement strand
TCCGTTACCGTAGTTTCGGGAGTCTCTGTGGTGGTTTCTTCGTGAAGGGAATCGTCTTCGGTCGCTCCGCAGAGCTCGCAGGTCTTGGTTGCGTCTTCCGTCGCGTCGAGCCACTTGTGACCGTCGGGATCAAGCTCGCCGTAAGCGGTCTCGCAGAGCATACACGTTGCGAGCTCCATACAGGTCGCCTCGCCGCCGACGTGGCAGGTACAGGATACGTAGCCGCCGAGATTTTCAAATTCAACATCCTCTCCGATTACAAAATTGCCGCTGTTTTCAATAGTTCCGTCGGGATTGTTATATAAGCCGCCGTACAGGAAGCTGCCCGCCGTGATAGTTCCCGAGTTTAAGACGTCGCCGTAGAAGCTGCCGTTAATTATCGCGCCGCCTTCCTCAACTCCGATCACTCTGCCGTCGCTGACGACGAAAGTGCCTCCAATGATCATTCCGCAAACGCTTACGTCGTAATCCTCCCCGATAGTAACGGTAAAGTTGCCACCGTCAAAGGCAATGCCTGCGGGGATATAAAAGCTGTCTGCCTCAAACTCAAAATCGCGTACCGCAACTATCATGTCGCTGTCAACCGCGTTGTCTAAAGCTTCGGAATAGGTCGTGTAGAATACGGCTCCGATCCTGACCTCTGCCACTACGTCACATCCCGAGACCGTGCATTTTCCGTTCTCGTCGAAGCTGTGGTCGCCAAGCTCACCGTATTCCTCGCCGCAAAGGTCGCAGATAGCGTAAGAGATGCAGGTAGCCGCCGTGCCCTCGACGTGTCCGTCGGGGTCGGGCTCTCCAAAGCTTTCACCGCAGATCAGACAGTTTGCGGGATCGGTGCAGGTCGCCTCGCCGATGTGCTTTGTGCAGTTGATCGTACCGCCGTTATTCGTGAGCTTGAAGCCATCGCCCAGGGTCAAGCCGTAGCTTCCTTCGTTGCTAAAGGTAGAGCCTGCCTCAAGGACGACCTCGCAGTTATATTCTCCGCCTAAGATCTCGCCGCCGTTGAGCGTGACCTTGCCGTTGAATATTCCCTCGTAGATCGCGCCTGTGATCACGTTGTCCTCGCCAAGCTCGGTGTCGCCCATAACGACGACCTCGCCTTCAAATATGCAGTTGTCGTATATGGTTCCGTAGTTCGTGACTTTGCCGCTGTAAACGCCTTCGAGGAGATTTCCGTAGTTGGTCACGTTGCCGCTAAGCTCGTTGCGACCTGCGCCGAAGATTATGCCGTAGGGGATCGTTATATCCTTATCCGAGGAGCTGAGAGCTGTGACGCTCATATGAACGCTGTTAAGCGAAAATTCGATCGCCTCGTCTATGCTGTCGAAGGATTCGACCAGCTGCGATTGGCCGTCGATCACCACCGCCGCGCAATCGGGGTAGACGTAAGAAATGTCATGCTCTATACTTTCAACACCGCTTTCAATTTCCGTTTTTATAAGGTTGATGTCGTAGAGTGCGCTGTCTTGTGCGATGATCGAAGCGATATCGGTGCCGAACGTTGTGATGCCGCCAGGGAAGATGCCCGACGTTACCGTGAGGGTAGCACCTTCTTCTATTTTGGCGGTAAGCGTGCCGCCATTTAACGCGTCATTGCCCATGAAGCTGCCGTTAAACACGTTGACCTCGCCGCCGATCAAACAAATTGTCTCGCCAGTCGTTCCATCAAATTTGCCACCCAGGATATCAAGCGTGCCTTCGTAAGCTATAATCGCCCTTTCGCCGACAAAATTGCCGCTATGCACGGTAAGAGTTCCGTGATTTTCAAGCGCGGCGCCCATCTCGCCTGTGCAACCGGCTTCTACGTTCGTAATAATAGCGGTTCCTCTGTTGTCGATCGCAGAATATACGGTCGACTCGATCTTACTGTCGGTTACGGTGAGATATGCTTCGTTGTCTTCATCTCCTGTGCTAAATATACCGCCTGCTCCCGTGACTGTGACAGAATCGAGAGTCAGCGTGCCGTAATTATAAATGGCACTCGCGCTTGTGTCGAGTGCAGCTATCTTGCCGTCTCCGACACTGTCGGTTATAGTCAGCTCTGCCCCGGGCATTATCGTGAGCACACCGTAACTTTCGCTGGTCAGGGTCTTGCCGTTAAGCTCGAGCTCGTAGACGTGATTGGATAGTATGACCACCTGCGCCATCGTGTAGTCTTCAAGCAGGGTGAGCTTTCCGCTGCCGTTGTTATTTGCCGCCGCAACAGCCTCTTCAAAGGTCTTATAGCCGACGGTTCCGCTACTTGTGGTGAGCTCAACCACGTTGGTCTCGCCCTCTGTCGCGCCTGCGATCAGCGATACTCCGCATATTGCGGTCAGTATCATAAGGACCGACATTATTATGCCTGCTAATTTAAGCTTGTTGTTTGATCTCATATAATTATCCTCCGATTAAAATATATTGTAGCTTTTTTATTCTCTCCAGGGGTTGCGGCGCTTTCGCTCTCTTGCCTGCTTTAAGGCTTCCTCGTTCGTTTTTTCGATGTATTCCTTGAATTCGCCGAGTATTCGCCGCCCGAGTGCGCGGTAGTCCGTCGCGAGTACTTTTTTGATCTTCTGCCGTCTTATCTCCTCGGGGACGCCGTAGAGCATCAGGATCGCGTCGAGGCCGCCCTCGATCTGAAGCGGCAGGGGAGTTCTCTCCTCACGAGTCATTATAGTCGCGTATTCGATGCCCGACACAAGATTTTCGGCTTCGATCCATTTTGCGTCCGTCCAATCGGGGCGGAAGGGGGAGAAGACGTCGCGCGTTTTTTCGGTGTCGTTGTCGCGGATGATCTCGAGTGACAAGGGCGAGGCATATATAGAATGGAAGAAATCTCTCGCGACCTCGTCCTCCTCGCAGATAGCCGTCATCGCCGTAAGCTCGAGACAGTACGAGAGCAGACCCGAAATTCCTTCTCCCGCTTCTCGCTCCATAAGGTCGCGCTGAAACGCGCAGAGCTCGTTGCAGACCACCGCCAAAAGATGCTCTTTGGTGGGGAAGTAGAAGGTTATGTTGCCAAGGCTGATGTCAAGCTCTCGGGCGATTTTTGAAAACGAGGTCGTGCTGTACCCCTCCTCAACAAACAGTCGCGCACCATGCTTGATTATCAGCGTTCTTGTGCTTGTTCGTCTTTCTTCAAAAGGCATTTGGGAAATTCCTTTCTTCAGGATTTTTTGTCTTGTAATCTTGCTAATTAGTAATCTTACAAGTATTATACCGTATATTTCCTCGTTTGTCAATAGGGTGGGGAGATTTTTCATGAATATTTGGGATTTTTTTGCTGACGCGGAGGGGGAAGATTTGTAGGGGGAGCATTCTATATGCTCCCTAAAAGCATTTTTGTCGACAAGGGGCGAATCGTGCGAAAATCTTTTTTGACTTTTTTGCAAAAAAGGGTTGACAAGCAAGCCGTATTGTGATATAATATAGTGCACGGAACGGAGATGTAAGTTGCCGGTGTGGCGGAATTGGCAGACGCCCGGGACTTAAAATCCCGTGATACGAAAGTATCGTACCGGTTCGAACCCGGTGTCCGGCAGTCTCTGTTGATAAAAAAGAATATCGCGGGGTAGAGCAGTCTGGTAGCTCGTCGGGCTCATAACCCGGAGGTCGTATGGTTCAAATCCTGCCCCCGCAATCGAAAAAGTAACCTTTTTAAGCTGAATTGGCTTGAAAAGGTTCTTTTTTTGCGTGAAAATGAACATAGACTCAAATGAGAATCTTACAAATTTGGTCGTTTTGACCCCAAATTGACCCCAATAAAATTTGTGCATATCGCATAAATCATCTATATAAATACTGGTGACTGTATGGTCAAAAGCCTTTTTTCCAACCATACAATCACCAATATTTAATAGACATTCAGGCTTACCCCTTCCCTTTTATCATCATCAATTCACAAGAAAAAAACACACAACAATAGCCTTTTATCCAATAATTTCTCTCAATACATTTCCTTCAAGAATCAGTGTACCAATTACAGTCCCTTCACAATTTCCATAAATCGATCATACGAGTACGCCCCCGGCCAGTCCGGCGATTCTGTCTGGAAGACCATAAAATATCGATAGCCTGCTCCTGCAAGATTATCCCACTGACTGCCGATCTTGGCTTTCATCTTAGATTTTCCACCGTCCAGATGATCTCCCTTAGTCTCGATTACAAGAATTTTTCCACTCTGTGTCATGGCGATAATATCAGGATACGCATGAACAGAACCGTTGATCTGG
>CAZQLJ010000156.1:0-4287 GCA_964594085.1 uncultured Clostridium sp. | reverse complement strand
CCGTCGCGCTCTTCATAAAGGCGGTGACCTCGGGGTCGTCGTTGGTCATATCGGGGGTGTAGAAATCGATAAGCTTTGCGAAGGAGAAGAGAAGGGTCTCGGGCATTTTGTTATATCTCTTGATGTATTCGAGAATAGAGGGAAGAACGCGAACCTTGAATTTACTTACGCTGTTGAGTGCGATCGAGATCAGCATGTGTCTGATGTAGGGATTGGAGAAGCGGATTATTACGTTGTCCGCGTATTCGATAAGCTCCTCGCGGGGAAGATCGAGAGTGGGAATGATCTCGTCGTAAACACACTTTTTGATGTGGGTGAGCATACCCTCGTCGTCGATGCAGCTCTTTACGGTGTCAAAGCCCGAAAGCAGAGCGTAGGGCACGAGAGAGGTGTGAGCACCGTTGAGGATACGGACCTTTCTGGTTCTGTACATTTCGAGGTTGTCGGTTACGATCACGTTGAGTCCGCACTTGTCGAAGGGAATCTCGGAGCAGAGATCAGCGTAGCCCTCGATGACCCAAAGGTGAAAATATTCGCTGGTGTTTACCATCTTGTCGTCGAAGCCGACGTCGATCTTTTCGTCCTTGGGATATCCCGTGTTGATTCTGTCTACAAGCGTATTGCAGAAGATGTTGTCGTTTTCGATCCAAGCCTTGAAGCCCTCGCCAAGCGCCCAGAGGTCAGCGTACTGAAGCACGCATTTTTTGAGGTTGGCGCCGTTTTTGTCGATAAGCTCGCAGGGAAGGAATACGAAGCCGCCAAGACCGAGATCGAATCTCTTTTTGAGAAGTTGCGTCAGCTTTGCGGGGAAGGTCTTTGCGGGTCTGTCGGAGAGCTTGTCCGTGTCCTCAAAGCATATTCCCGCCTCGGTGGTGTTGGAGATGATAAATCTGAAATCGGGATTTTCGGCAAGCGCCATATATGCGTCAAAATCGTCGTAGGGCTTGACGCAACGCGAGATAACGTCGACAAGCTTTACGTCCACGCCCTCACTGCCGCGGCAAAGATGGGTGTATTTGCAATCCTGCGCTTCAAGCATATCGCACATACCCCTCTCAATAGGCTGAACGACTACTACCTTGCCGTCAAAATCGGTCTTTTCGTTGATGATCTGAAGCATCCAATCGGCAAATCCGCGCAAAAAACCGCCCTCGCCGAACTGTATAACTCTTTCCTTCATAATAATGAGCCTCCGTCATTTTATTATTTACAAGTTCATTATATATCAAAAAAACACAAAAAACCTTAATAATTTTGATAAAATGCAGTGAAAATCTTGATTTTTTTGATTATATGTGTTACAATAGAGCAAGGGGGTGAGCAGAAATGATTTTTGGAGATCATGAAATTTATTTTCACCGCGACAAAGTGACAGAAAATCGAGGCAGACACACACTCAAAAAGCACTACCACGATCTGTTTGAAATATATTTTATTGAAAGTGGATCTTGCTGTTACTTTATCGATAATAAAACATATCAACTCACCTCGGGAGATATAATCTTCGTTCCTGTGGGCGTGGTGCACAATACCGAGTATAAAAACACCATTCACTCGCGAATGCTTGTCAACTGCTCCGAGTGGTTCATTCCCGATGCGATCAAGGAAAAGCTTTCGTCAAAGCCCTATCTGTACCGCAATCCCGAGCTTACGGCAGAGGTCTGCGACATTTTGCAGGGCATAGAGCAGGAGTGCAGAGAGCCCGACGAGTACAGCGAGGAGAGTCTGCGCTGTTATACTTATGCGCTTTTCTTTCTCGTCGCGCGCAATGCCAATCTTTGCGAGTCCGTGCAAGCTGAAAAGCATTATATTGAGGATGCGATCGAATATTTGCAGAGCAATTTCTCGTCGAACGTGACGCTTGGCGATATGGCAAGAAAATATTTCGTCAGCCCAGAGCATTTTTCTCGAATTTTCAAAAAGGAAACGGGATTTCATTTTTCGGAATATCTTAATCTTTTGAGGCTTAAGAAGGCGGAGTCTATGCTACGTCAGCTCAACGCTGCGACGGTCACCGAGATCGCGCAGAGCTGCGGATTTAACGACAGTAATTATTTTTCCGTAAAATTCAAAAAGCTTTACGGCGTTTCGCCTAAAAAATATCAAAGCATCAACAAGAAAAAAGAGCAATAGCTCGGGGCAATAATTGTATTTGCAGTAATTTATTAAAAATAATAAATTTTTGTGAATAAATGTTGCAAATTATAAGAAAATGTGATACAATGACGTATGGCTATCGAATAGTGTATATATTTTCGAGTCGATCTTGAATTTTTAGAGGGTCTGCGGGTTTTATGAAGCGTTTTTTTAACTGGGCAAAAAATAAAATAGTGAATTTTATTAAATGGCTATGGCGGGAATGCAAGGATTGGAGAACCTTTGTTTTGCTGGTTATAGTCTGTATTGTCGTGGGCGCTCCCGTTTGGATTTGCGGTCTGCTCGGAATACTCTTTAACTGGGCTTGGGCTTGGGCTGTCTTTGCGGCTCTTCTTGCTTTTTGGTGGATGCCCGGCGTTCCGTATTTTGCTCTCTGTGTGGCAATAACGCTGGCTATAAAGCGGTTTTTTGAAAGAAAGACTGCAAAAAAAGCGAAGGCCAGAGGCATTTCCGAAATATCCAAAGACCTTGAAGAATTCGTCGAAAATGCCGACGAAGAAGAAAAAGATAACTAAAATAAAAAACAGTTCCCGAAAGCTCAGCTTGCGGGAACTGTTTTTTTGATTATCGCTTATAGAACGTGATGTTGAAAAGTGTAAAGTAATCCTTGCCCATTACAAGATCGACAACGGTGGGCTCATCCTTTGCAAACATGGATTCTATCCATTCAAGACTTTCCATATATTCGATCTTGCTGTCTCCATCGTAGGAAACTCCGAGATATGTCATAGAAATGGACTTCGAGCTGTTGCCTCTGATGATCTCGTGAGTGAAGTGAATAGTGACCGAGCCGTCGGAAAATTTGCTTGTCATATCAAGCTTTTTGCCCGATACGACGATATACACGTCGCTGTTGCTTGCACTGACGTACTTTCCGCGGGGAAGTCGGTCGTCAGAGCACGACGAGAAGGAAATAACGGCGCATACGACAAGCACAAGTGCCATAGCGACGGATAAAAATTTCTTCATAAAAATTGAAACTCCTTAATAATTGTTAAATTGGCTTGTTATATTATAGCGCTTAACGCAGAATTTGTCAAGACGTTTAATTCGTTTTGTCTTGAAGCTCTGCTTTTTTTCTTTTATAAGCTATCGCTCTGCCGAGAGTGCCTGCTTCTTCGAGTAATCCGAGGTGGCAAAGTGTTTTAACTATTGAATATGCGTCTATGCCGTGTATCCCCGATTTTGCCGAATAATTTTTAACGCAAAACGGTTCTTCGAGGTCGTCGGGAATGAATAGAGAATAGTCGCTCTCATTTCTGAAAACGTATGCACGCAGAAGCGAGATCGGGATAAGCTCGTATTTTTTGTATCTCGGGCGCTTTCTGCCGTCTTTTTGAATATTTTTCTTGTATTGCTCGGCTTCCATCATAAGAATAACGAGCGAAAAACGAGGGGAAGATATAAAATCTCTGAAAAAGTAGAGCTCGGAAGCGATGTCGGTGATCTTTCCCTTGATATGTGATTTTTTTCGGTTTTCGACATTTCCTGTTTTTGTATTTATGATGCTGACCCATTTGGTCTCTGCGATCGGGTGGATCACGGTGATATTATAGGTCGTGTTGTCGAGTATCCATTGAATTTTGTCTCGAAGAGGGGAAAATCCTCCTGTTTGGATCTCATATATAGTATTGCCGTCGAGAATGTCGGCGACGAAGCGACGTTTTTTAGCTTTTTTGTCGCTTTTTTCCTCGGTTGAGGTATTTTTACACCCGATCGAGCCGTCGATCAGGATCTCGTGCTTTGCTTCGTCGGGACAGATGAAACGCTTTATCGCGGCGTGCATCTGCTTTTCTCCAAGCGTGCCGATACCGCCGTATTCGTCCTCGTCGGCAGAGAGCTGACAAGCCTCGCTCATAACGTCGATGACGATCCTGCGAAAGCGCATGGTGTCGGTGCTCGATATTTCAAAAATGGAAGAGTTATCCTTGCTTTGCATAAAAAGGGTAGTGCCTTTCAAAATTTTATATAAATGATTTATCAAAATCCGTACAAACTAATTTTATCACAAAATTGAAAATTGTCAACTCCCGTTTCATTAATTGTTAGACATTAAAGACGGCGGTGCACGGCAAAATAATAGTGTGCCGTGCGGTATAGCCGAAGAGAGCCGAACGTATGAGTTCGACC
>CAZQLJ010000155.1:0-4361 GCA_964594085.1 uncultured Clostridium sp. | reverse complement strand
ATGTCAACGATGATCTCCCAGTGCACGCCCTTGAAGGTCACCGAGGTTACGGTGCCCTGAAGCATGCCCTTGTCGGCTGAAACTACGTCAACGTCCTCGGGGCGCACTACTACATCGACCTTCTGATTCTTGCCAAAGCCCGCATCGACACACTCGAATGTGTGGCCCGAGAAGCGAACCTTATAGTCCTCGAGCATAATTCCGTCGACGATGTTACTCTCGCCGATGAAGTCTGCAACGAAGGCGTTTTCGGGCTCGTTGTATATATCGGTGGGGGAGCCGATCTGCTGTATCTGTCCGTTTGCCATAACTACGACGGTATCGGACATAGAGAGGGCTTCCTCTTGGTCGTGAGTGACGTATATAAAGGTGATGCCCGTTGCCTTCTGGATCTTTTTAAGCTCGTTCTGCATGTCCTTGCGGAGCTTGAGGTCGAGCGCTCCAAGCGGTTCGTCGAGAAGGAGCACCTCGGGCTCGTTAATGAGCGCTCTTGCGATCGCAACTCTCTGCTGCTGACCGCCCGAAAGCGTGCTTACACGGCGGCGCTCGAAGCCCTTGAGATTGACCATGGATAGCATCTCCTTGACCTTTTCGCGTATAGTCTCCTCGGGCGTCTTTTTAAGGCGCAGTCCGAAGGCAACGTTTTCAAACACGTTAAGGTGAGGGAAGAGCGCGTATTTCTGGAAGACCGTGTTTACCGGTCTCTGATGAGGGGGGACGTCCTTCACGCTTTTGCCGTCAAACTTTACGTCGCCCGTGTCTGCGGTCTCAAAGCCGCCGATTATACGCAGAGTCGTGGTCTTACCGCAACCCGAGGGTCCGAGCAGAGTCACGAATTCTTTATCGTGGATCTTGAGGTTGATGTGGTCGAGAACTATCTCGCCATCAAAGGATTTTGACACATCAGTCAGGTTGATGATTACTTCTTTTTCCATTACACATAAAAACTCCTTTTAAAATCTGAGATTAGCGTTCCCCTTTGTGATGTTGCAAATGCTTGTGCGATAAGGGTCTCGCCGAAATTTTTGATGCGTTTTCCGACAATGTGTGGCGCGCAGGTCTTGCCTTGCCGTTTCCGTCTTAGAACGACAGATACTTCCTCTTATTGTCTAAAGCATAATAAGGACAGTATAACAGAATACATTTTATCATAAAATTACATCGATTGCAATAGGTTTTATAAAATTTCCCCAAAAATCACGGTTTTTTGTGAAAAATCCAAAAAAATCGGCATCGGTTGCGAGTTTTGGAGATTATTTTTGAAAAATCTCCAAAATCCTCGCTTATGCTCTTTTATTCTCGCAAATTTGCAAAAAATCGTTCCTTGGGAAATGCATATTTTTGTGAATATTCATTTTTGCGGTTATGAGGTATATTACACGCGGTACTGCCTGACTATATCGCGGATTGCAAGGCAGAGGCTATCTACCTCTTTTTCTGTGTTGAAGATGCCAAATCCGATTCGGACTGCACCGCCGTCGGCGGTCCCGAGAGCCTTATGGGCGAGGGGGGAGCAATGGTAACCCGTACGCAGACAAAAGCCGCGGTCGGAGAGTATTGCACCCACGTCGTCGGCAGGGATGCCGTTTATATTGAAGAGCAGGACGCTGCCCTCGGTGTCGTCGTATACGGTCAGATTTTTTATGGAGGAGAGGCGGTCGTAGGTCTGCCGCCAGAGCTTGCGCTCGTGGTTTTGTATGGTATGGAGCCCGAAGCCTCTGATGAATTCGATGCCCGAGGCAAGACCTGCTATGGCGGGGGTGCAGAGCGTGCCGCCCTCGTATCTCTCGGGGCTTTCGTTGCCCATTGAGAGCTCAAGCGAGTTGACTCCGTTTCCGCCCTCGGCAAGAGTGGTGAGCTTGGGCAGTCCCTTTCGCATTATCATAATGCCACAGCCCTGCGGAGCGTAGAGGCCTTTATGGGCGGGGAGACAGAGGATGTCGATGCAGTCCTTTTCCATATTTATCGGCAGGTGTCCTGCGGATTGGGCGGCATCCACGCAGAACAGTATTCCGTGGCGGCGGCAGAATTCTCCGATCTCGCGAATGGGGAGGGAATAGGAGCAGATATTTGACGAGTGGATGCAGGTCAGCATCTTCGTGTCCTTGCGGAGCTTGGAGATTATGTTCGTGATAATTTCCTTTGGGTTTAGCGGCTTTGTTTTGTCGTAAGCCTTGAAGACGTCGTATCGCAGTACGTTATCCCTTGCCATTCTTGCCGCCGGGCGCAGTACAGAGTTGTGCTCCATATTGCTGATAAGCATGTGGCCGCCGTTGCTCATAACTCCTTTTATCGCCATATTAAGCGCGTAGGTGGTGTTGAGTGTGAAGACGACGTTTTCGGGCGACGAGCCGAAGAAATCGGCGAGGGCAACTCGCGCCTCGAAGACCTTTTCGGCGCTCATCATTGCGATCGGGTGAGAGCCGCGCCCCGCGTTTCCGCAATATTCGCTCATACATTCGTAAGCGGAGTTGAGGACGCTTTGGGGCTTTGGAAAGGTGGTGGCGGCGTTGTCGAAATATACGATATTTTGTGGCATTTGAAAAGCTCCTTTCGTGGATTTTTGTGTGAGGGGATGTTACATAAATGGTGGATTATTGGTGTTTTGAGATAAGATAAATTGTAATTTATAGGTATGTTGTCATTTGAAATGGTGCATCCTCATCCACCGCAAGCGGTCCCCCTTCCCCTGCCTTGGGGAAGGCTTACGCAAAGCGTATATTGTTGCGATTTTGTAGCCGTGAAAAGGATTTTATGGCTACAGTTAAGGGTGTGCCGCAGTTAAACCCAAGCCTTCCCCAAGGCAGGGGAAGGGGGACCGCTTGCGGTGGATGAGGATGCACTACTTAGATTTACAACATCCCGACAAATCAAAATTTGAAAAACATAAAAATATGACGGAGCTATGTGAAAAAACGCCCCTCACCGAAGATCTTGGAGAGGGGCGGCGATCATCGCAGATATTCTTTTACGTCTACTCCAGCGCTTGTAAGCGCAGAACGGACGTTGCCGTATGCGGCGCAATCAAATTCTACGCCGTATATACAGCCCTTGCTTTTACTTCCAACGCCGACCTTGACCACCTTGGCACGCAGGGCGTTCTTGCCAAGCGCTCTTTGCGCGGTCATTGCCGACGTCATTGAACCCGTCACGGCGGTACATACCGCCATAGGTCGGTATGATATATCGTTTCTCATTTGGGTCTCCTTGTTTCTGCCGTTTGGTTGTGAGGATTTTCGTCCTCGCTATTATTATATGCGAAGGGGAGAATTTTGACAGCTTTTGTCGGAAAGTGCGAGGCGATTGTATTACTTGTGCGGAGAAAATGATGAGGGGTTTGGGGTGAAAAAAAGCCCAGCGCCGCGGTTGCGGCGCTGGGGATTGTTGGAAACAGACAATAATTTTAATTATTTGCTCGGCACTATTTTAAGAATATTTATATTCGTATTTTGAATCGGACATTAAGTTGTATTCTTCGCATGCCTTTTCGATAACACCAGCAAATTCATCGGGACAGTATAAATAAATCGAATCAGACTGCCATTCTGATTTTATTTCAATAAAGTATGACTCCTCATATTTTACAATGCAAGCAATCCAAATAAGATTGTCGTATTGCTCTATCGGAAATTGGAGTCTTAAAATGTTGCCGTCACTGTCAACCAGATAACTTGCTTCTTCGACCCACTTATAGTATTCATCTGTAAAGTATCCATCTGCATCTCTAAACTCGAAGTGTTCGGGAGAATCGGCGGTTATAACATTTACAAGTTTCTTTGCAAGTGTACTATCAATTTGTGACACTTCTTGTTTCATAATTGTTTGTCCATAAGAAAGCCAATCGTCCTCGGAAAAGTTAACATCGCAACCGCCTAAAAATAATTTTGCGGAGTCTAGGTCAAGCTCTAAAGAATGTTCGAAATCTTTATGCTTCATAATAACGGGCCATTGATCTCCCCCTACTCTTGTGTCAATTATCCTACAAGCAACATATTCATTGATAGGAACATCTGGAATTTTATAATAGTATTCGCGGGGAATTGTAGAAGTTTTTCTTATTTCTTTGTCATTCTCAAACTCCATCCAAACTATATTTTGACTAACTACAGTGTAGTCTGCCGGTTTCATAAAATACGAGGAACACCCGATTAAACATATCGTTATAAACGAAAGCATCAATATAACTGCGGATATGCCTGTAATAAATCTTTTCATGAGACTATCCCTCCTTTTATGTATGTAATTAGATTACTTATGGGTGTCGTTCCTTGAGGTACATACATATGCCCTCCGGTATACGGTTTAACAAAATCGCCGCTTCTTCCCAATGTAGCACTGCAATTTGGAACAAGACAGGATAC